>NZ_JBLLNL010000008.1:0-186278 GCF_048158365.1 Denitraticella aggregata
GCGTGTCCACAACGCAAACTCGAACTTGAACTGCTGCGGCTCGGACAAGGTGATCGTGCGATACAACCAGTCCAGCGCCTTGCCATCGAGCTTCGGCTTCGGCCCTGGCACCGGCTTGGCGCGCAGCGCATCGAGCCCACCTTCTCGGTAGTGGGTCAGCCATTCGTAAATGCGCGGACGCGAAAAACCCAGCGCCTGAATGACCACCTCCGGAGACTCGCCCGCTTCGACCCGTTGTACGGCCCGAATCCGAATCTCCTCCATCGCCTCGTGCGATATGGAACGACCGTCTCTTTTGCTCATGCGTCATTATCGCATGCCTATTCAGAGTTATGTACGGCAACCCACGTACTTCTTAGTAAGGGTGCCTTTGCGCTGGATCTGATTACGGTAACCCTTGTCCTTGAGCCAGTCTTCACGCCCCTTGGACGTGTAGCCCCGGTCCGCATAGACGTCTCGGCTCGTGTTCAGTGTGTAGAACACGTTCTCGAAGTGCTGGCTGTCGTGGGTGCTGGCCGTGCCTGTCTCGATCTTGTGGATGACCTTGTACTTCTTGTCGACGTTGATCGAGAGCTTGTAGCCGAAGTGGTTCTTGCCGTGCTTCTGCGTCCAGGTCGCATCCGTGTCCTTCTGGCGCCGCTTGGCTGGCTTCCAGCCAGCCGGCATCGCACCTTCCTTGACGAGCTTGTTCTCTTCACGGCTGTTGCGTTGCTCGGGTGCGGGCACCAGCGTCGCATCGACGATCTGACCGCCACGGGCGATGAAGCCGTGCTTGAGCAGTTGGGCCGTGACACCGCCGAACAGTACCTTCGCGCCGGCTTCGCCGATACGGTTCTCGAATGTCCAAACGGTGGTTCGATCCGGGATATTACTCACGTTGGCCAGACCGCAGAAGCGCTTGTAGCTCATGCGGTCGAGCAGCTGATATTCCAACTGTTCATCCGAGAGGTTGTAAAGCCGCTTCAACACCAGAATACGTACCATCGTCTCTGTGGGATACGGCGGACGACCGCCTTGCGGACTCACCGGACGCGGCGCCACCCGATCCACTTCCGCCGCCAACGCCGCGAAGTCGATATACGACTCGATCTCGGCCAGCGGATCTCCAAGCGTGTCGATCTTCTTGCGATGATGTTCATCGGCGAACAGGTCGGTTTTGATGGCGGTGCGCTTCTTCACGGCTGGCGGCAGAGAACGAAATCAAGACAATCGAATTTTACCAATCACAGAGGTGCCGAGGTTTTTCGAGGCGCCCTCTATCGAGTCTTGCCGCAGTCGACATCCATCACCAAGTGCACGGCCATCAAGACGGACCTTTAGGCTGCCTTCGCCATTTTGCAGCGGAACTCACTCAGCACCTTGCATGAATCGTGCTGGCGTCGTCTTACTTCTGGGGTCTTGAAATGGCTGAACGCACAATATCAGAATAGCTTTTGCTAAAAAGGAGGTTGGGATAAAGCGTGAACGAGGCGTAACAGATAATAAGAATTAGTCCTAACATCACCGTTCCCTGGAAGGCACTGAGTTCCAACATGCGCAAAACGGCATAACCTAAAAGCGCAACTCCCGAACTGAAAATCAAAAATCGCAGCGAATCGACGAGAATGCTGCTCCATAGTTGTATGGGGAGTTGAAGTATGTGCATCGCTCCTTGAATGCTTATTGTAAAATGAATAAATATTGAAATGGTTACGAGAAAAGCGACGCCTTCGAGGCCAAAACGCGAGCCTATAACCGCAGACGTTATGACAAGTACCGCATAGATAAATTGAATTAAGCTTCGACTTTTCAGATAGCCCATAGCTTTGAAAACTGGGTCCGCTGCCTTGTATGCGGCACGCGCGGGCAGCGAGAGCGCAAGTATTTGTAGTGGAAGGATCATTCCCGCCCATGCTTCTCCTAGCAAGAATGTGACCAACGGATCTGCGAATATACAAACGGAAACAGCAATCGGAGTCGTAACTATAAAAAGTGACTTCACAGACAGCAGGAAGGGTTCGGACAGTTTACCAACTTCGGATTGCCGCTTGGAAAATATAGGGTATAAAATATTGCTTAATACACCAGCCGTCTGTGTGGCCGGCGCGACAATTATCTGGAATATGCGGCCGTAATAGCCTAGTGCCTCGGCACCTAGAAACTTACCGACTATTAAGTTATCGATTTGGGTTGCAGCGTAGTTTAGAATTCTTGCGACGCTAAACCAGAATCCGAAATAGAACATTCGTAGAAAGGCCTGATTATCCCAGGGTGCAATTACGTCATAAGGCGTAAGTGCTCGTAACAACGCTGACCGAGTGAATTGCTGCACGACAGCGCCAACTATTACGGCGACTCCGCCGAATCCATTTACAGCCATTGGGATTGCTGTCAATACATAGCCTAGGATTAAGGCGAAAAAATCAAGCTGAGCAACTTTGGTAAAAAGGTGCTTACGGTATGCAAGTGCCTCAAATACAGACCCATAGGCACGCGCGATGAAGGTTGCGCCGCCTAATACAATCAAAGTACCAAGTTCTGGCATGTTCATCATATCGGCGATGCGAGCGGAATTAGCATAAAGTAGTGCATAAATCAGCGTCGCAACACCTACCGAAAAGTACAATGCAGTCGCAATAAATGGTTTGCGAATTCTTTTCCTTTGAATTAAAGCCTGAGCGAGGCCAAGTTCTGTAAATATATGGGAAAAAGCGATGATGGCAAGTGTTGCCGTGACAACACCATATTCCTCCGCGCCGATATACCTGGCCACGATTAGCACGGAAAACGCTTGCGCTACAAGGCTTAGGAGCCCAAATGCTGTGCCGATACCTACTATTCGCGTAAGCTTCACTGGTGTTGGATTGGTTGCTTGAAATAATACTAAGGAAGCACTGAACAAACGAGGCACGACATGGCCAATGCGGCCGGAGTGGCCGAATGCGTCAGCGGTTCACCGCGAAGTGCCGTTCTAGGCGTTCGAATCGGCTCGATCATGCAGGACTTCACCGAAGACTCCTCATTTTCGGCCCTTCAGGACGCACCTTGGCTGTGGAGCGCTATGGGTCGCCGTCGCGCCATCACCAGATTGGCCAAGCCGAACAGCGAGAACAGTTGTGCGGTGTTCTTGGCCAGGCCCCGGTAGCGGGTCTTGCGATGACGAAACAGGTTCTTCACGACATGGAACGGATGCTCGACCTTCGCGCGGATGCGCGCCTTGGCCTGTTCGTACTGCTCGAGCAACCGGCCCAACCGATCCGTGCCCAGCACCTTGCGCTTGCCCGGGCGCATGGCCACGTGCCAGTTGATCTGCGAGCCTTTGTTCTCTTCACGCTTCTCCACGCCCTGATAGCCCGCGTCACCCAGTGCATCGGTCTCATCACCATGGAGCAGCGCATGCGCTTGGGTGACGTCCGAGACGTTGGCTGCGGTGCCCACGAGCGTATGGACCAGACCGGAGTCGGCATCGACACCAATGTGCGCCTTCATCCCGAAGTGCCACTGGTTGCCTTTCTTGGCCTGATGCATCTCGGGGTCTCGTGCCTGGTCCCGGTTCTTGGTCGAGGGCGGTGCGGCGATAATCGTCGCATCGACGATCGTGCCCTCGCGCATCATCAGACCCTTCTGCGCAAGATGGCCATTGATCGTCTCGAAGATCCTTCGGGTCAGTGCGTGGGTCTCGAGCAGGCGTCGGAACTTCAGCAGCGTGGTCGCATCGGGTGCGGACTCGCGCGCCAGATCAATACCGATGAAGCGGCGGATCGATTGACTGTCGTAGATCGCGTCCTCGATCCCCTCGTCCGACAGTCCGAAGCACTGCTGTGCCACGTAAATGCGCAGCATGCGTTCGCGACCGATCTGTGGACGACCCCGGCCTTCGCCCTTCGGGTAGAACGGTTCGAGTTCAGCCACCAGCGCCGACCAAGGCGCCACTGTCTCGATCTCGCCCAGAAACCAGTCGCGGCGTGTCAGTTTCTTCTTCGCACAGTGCTTAGGATCGGAACAGCTCGATTGCATAGGGTGTCTCAGTGTCGATCTGCTGATGCTATTATCCCAGATCGCACCCGGCCACAGGACAGTGCGCTCGGAATAAATCAGCGCTTCCTTAAACATGGGCGACTCGATTTGCTCTGAATGCGCGCGCGAAGCGAGTGTGTCGCCAGTTCAGTATGCGCGAGCCAATTCTAGCCGGAGCGCCATGTTGATTACGCTCTGGCAGCGCCTCTGGACTTTGCAGCAAACTCGGCCACAAACGCCAGCATGACGCCACCCATCACCCCGAGCACTGCGGACAAGGCCAGGATGAGTGCCTTCTTCGGTTTCGACGGCTTCGCTGGAGCCGTGATTTTCCCGAGCAACTCGGTCGGTCGTGTTTGCGGCGGTAGAAGTTTCTGGGCGAGTGCAGGTTGCTCCGAATCGAGTGCGCGGATCAAAGTCGATATCCGGCTGAGTTCCATCATCATGAACGATGCTTGCACGGCATCCTGCTGGCTGAGTCGCTCCATCAACTGGCTGGCATTCTCATACTGCTTCTGCAATGAGGCCCCCTGAAGGTCGAGATTCGCCAAACGTTCCGTCAGCAGCGTCATGTTGCGCTGGTAGATGTCACTGTGGTTCGCCTTGATCTCCTCCATGACTTCGGTCAGTAATCTGGCCGCGTCTTCCGGGTGATCCCCCTCGGCGACGAGTTCGATCGTGGTGGCAACACCTCGCTGGGCGGCTGCCTTGGTCAGGAACGGACGAGGGCGTTTGACGCCGGTCGCCACGTCCTCCCCATGCAGCGCGATCAGCCGCGATGACAGTTCGTCGGCATTCTCGATCTGCTGCGAAACCACCTGGCCGATTCGCAGTTTGACGCTTGCTTCATAGACGGGTGCCTGCAGATAGGCAAAGGCGGCTCCACCAACTACGCACAGCACGAAGAACAACACAATCAGCGCCTTGCGTTTGACCAGGATGTCCCACAGCTCGATGAGACTGATTTCGTCGTCGGGGTAGGCTTGATTGACGGATTGTGCGATCGACATCGGCTGTTGCGGCATTCGGGAAAACCCGAATTATGTCATTTCGACGAGCGTCCGGGTTTGGTTTGTACCCAAGATAGTGCTTTTCACGCCGCGCTGGACGGGTTGCGCCCCGATATCCAGATTTTCAAGCGTGGCCTGATGCCTTCCGCCGGGTCGGGGCGCGTCAGCCCCTACCCGGCAGACAGTTCATCCGGCAAGCCGGAGATCAGTGTTTTCGGACACATGGCGTATCGCTCCGGGGGCAGCGATGGACCTCGCGTCGGTGTCGAATGCGAACCCGCGAGCTTACGCAGCCTCGAGCAGTGAGGCGTTTACCCGCACCAGCACGTCGTCCCACGGTACGAACACATGGCCGGCATCATCCTTTTCGACCAGGCCGTGTTCGATCAACTTCTGCACGTCGGCATGGACGTTCGAATAGTTGCGTGCAAGCGCCTTGGCGACGGCCTACTTCGATGAGCGTCCACGTCGGATCTGTGCGGAAATCGAGCGCAGCCAACATCGGGTATCGATTTAGTTTGTCAGTACGATATCCGGACGTTAAGATGGGGCTGTGTCACAATCTCGAGGTCGTCATGAGCGCCGTGAATCATTCAAAAACCGAACGTATCGATGTGCGGGCCAGCGGCACCGTCAAGCAGTTGCTGCAGGAGGCGGCGCGTGCGTGTCACAAGAACGTCAGCGAGTTCTTGCTGGATGCCGGGGTGACGGCAGCCAACCAGGCCTTGGCCGACCGTCGCCGTTTTGTCGTGAGCGAAGACCAATGGCAGGCCTTTCAGGAGGCGTTGGATCGCCCCGTTCAGGCCAAGCCGCGCCTGAAGAAGCTGCTCGGCGAGCCTGGAGTGCTGGATTGAGTGCAGCGTATGAGCCGGTCCGCAAGCTCTCGGCGGCGGACGCGGTCGAGCAGTTCGATTGTGGCCAGCCCGCGCTCGATCATTTTCTGCAGCGCTACGCCCTGCTCAATCAGAAAGCCAACAGCGCGCAAACCTACGTCTGCTGCCTGCGCGGCGAGGTGGTGGGCTTTTATAGTCTGGCGGTCGGAAGCGTCGATCCGGACGATGCGCCGACGCGGGTCATGAAGGGTCTGGCGCGACATCCCGTACGGGTCATGATTCTGGCGCGGCTCGCGGTCGATCGGAATCATCAGGGCAGGGGGCTTGGCAGAGCGCTGCTGAAGGATGCATTGCTACGTACCGTGCAGGCTGCCGACATTGCGGGTATTCGTTGGCTGTTGGTGCATGCCAAGGACGAGTCGGCGCGACAGTGGTATGCGTCGTGGGATTTCGAGCCGAGCCCGACCGATCCCTATCATCTGTTTTTGATGCTCAAGGATCTGAAGGGGGCGCTGAGCGGTTGAAGGCAATCTGAGACACTGATTTCGCCTGGTGTCGGAAATGAGTGTGCTTGTATGGGCCGGAATACACTGCGCTGCCGCTTTGCCGGCACAAGGCCGGCCCACCGCCTACTCCGCCTCGAACGCGCGGGCGATTTCGGCTTCCAGCAGGCTGACCTCTTCGTCGCTGAGCGCGGCGAGTTCGTTTCTCCGGCGCCGGGCGGGGAGCTTCATGCCGTTCTGGATGACCCACATGATCAGATCGCGCGCGCGGTTTTGCGGCATGTCGAGGTGTTGGGCAATCGAAGTGAGCGCACGATCGTGGCACTGGAGGTAGCGCACTTCCTGCGGCAGGACATCGGTGACGGTGTGTGCCACGCAGGCATAGAGGAATTCCGCCAGGTGGGTGTAATCGCCGTAGCGATACAGGTCGGCGGTGTCGTTGCGCACGACGACGTTGCGCTGTGCGTCGGGCGTCCAGTCGATGAAGGGCATGAGCCGGCTGCTGTGCGTGCGCAGGGCTTCGCGGTAATCATCGATGCGATCGAGCATGACAGCTGACACGGGGAACACGAGTCCGGTTGGGGCGAATGAACGCTCTGCGAGCAGGTGGTGGATGAGTGCGCGATGCAGCCGACCGTTGCCGTCTTCGAACGGATGGATGAAGACGAAACCGAAGGCGATCAGGGTGGCATGGATGATCGGGTCGATGCCGCTTGTACCAAGCATGCGGTGAGTGTCGAGCAGGCCGGCGAGGAGTTCGGGCAGGTCGGGCGCGCGTGCACCGATGAATTCCGGGACGGGGTCGCCGAAGCGGTCGCGGTCGCCGAGGAAAACGCCCTGTGTGCGCAATCCTTTGGCGACGAAACGATCGCCCTGGATGAGTGCGTCATGCATGCGGAGCATTTCGTCGATCGACAGGGCGCGCTGGCCCGCTTGCTGGATCACATGGGCCCAGCGTTCGATGCGGTTGCGAGCCGGGCGTTCGCCCTCGATGGCGAACGAGGCGCGGCTGTCGGCCAGCACCAGAAAACTCGCCGCGCGCCGCCAGACATCCTGCGCGGTGCGTCCCATGGTGCGTTTGGCTTGCTGATCGAGCGCCTGTCCGACGAAGGCGTCGAGCACCGGCGTGCGACGCACGAGCGGACAGAAGGCAGCGTTGCCGGGCAGGTTGTTCAGAATCTTGTGGCGCGCCTCGCGCAACCAACTGGAAGGCTGGCCGACGAAATACTTCTCGGCATCCAGCAGCGGGATGTAGTGCACGCTGCGGGCAAGATCGGGAAGAGGTAGTGTCTGTCCGGTCAGCCACTCGTACAGAAACCACAGGCGCCGGGCGCTCTGTCCAGCCGGATTGCGACCGACGATCCCTGCGACCGCATCCGCACCGAGTCGTTTGAAGACCCGGGAAAGGATAAGCAGGTCTAGTGTTTCGTGCTTGAGTGCGAACGCCAGGTGGCCGGCCGGGTCGTCATCAGGGCGGTAGCGTCGATCGAAGACGCGGATCCCTTTCTCCGTGCGTACGCTGCCGCGCACATGACTATCCAGCACTGCGCACTCGACCTCCAGCGGTGCCTCCAAGCCCAGCCCGCGCAGCAGCGCCGCGTAGCCGACCCAACTCCGCGAGGCGTCGAGCGCAAGGGCGTGCGTGTCGAAGTGGGGGGGTAAAGGCTGGGGCATGGGTGGAGCGGGCTTGACCCCGTCGAAAAGAATGCGTTGATGTCGAATTATCTCCGCTTTTTGCCGGCCATGTCGAAAAACACGCGCAAGCGCTGCCTGCACGCCTCAGTTCTTCAGCGCCTTGTAGATCCGCGTCCTGCGCAACTTTCGTTTGAGCCAGGTCTTGAAGTCATAGATCTTCAGTGGCAGCAGCGTCATGAACCCCGGCTTGCGATTCAGCCCGCCCAGATACAGCGTCAGGAATCGCCTGCGCCCTTCCGGGTGGAGCTTGTGGCAGGCGCGGCTGAGGTCGGACAGGCGCTGGCGCAGCGGCAGTCCGCGCGTCTGGAAGCGGGCGCGGGCGGTGTCGATCAGCGAGAAGGCGAGGGCGCTGGAATCAGTGCGGGTGACGAGCAGGTTGCCGCCGGACAGGTCGCGGAAGAAGCAGCCGCGGCCGTGCAGTTTCAGCAGGAAGTCGGCCAGCGCGACGTAGGCGGTGTCGGCGGCGATGCCGGCATGTTCGGGTTCGCCGCGGGCGTAGGCGTCGAAGAGCTCGCGCACCGACAGCTGGCCTTCGACGTACTCGCACACATACCAGTTGCGGGTGATGTCGTCGCCGTTGCGCTGTTCGAACCACGCGACCGGCGGCGCAGTGGCGAGGCCGCGGCGCAGCAGTTCGCAGGCACCGTTCCAGCTGCGTCGGGCCTTGGACGGCTTGAAGCGGTCCAGCAGCTTCTTGTGCAGATGGTGCTTGACCGGTTGCTTGACGACCAGCCTGGCGCCGGATGTGCGGGGGTCGTCGACGGTCCAGATCGCGTTGCGCGCGTGGCGCAGGGAGCGGGTGCGGTCCGGTGCGCCGATGCGGTCGGGGTGCAGCGCCTCGACCAGCGCGTCCGCCTCGACGGGGCTGGCGGCGAGCACCATGCCGTGCCAGTCGGCATCGCGGTAATAGAAATGTTCGAGGGGGCCGTGACGGTGGATGCTGAGGCCGGGCAGCGGTGCGGCGCCTGGTCTGACGCGCACGGTGCGTTCGATCGGCCAGCGCAGCAGCGTCGGGGATTCGGTGAATAGCGTCGGGGCGTGGTTTAGCGTGTGCCCGTCGCGGGTGATGTGCCGGGCGGCATCCAGGTCGGCATCGTCGTACAGGTCGCATGCGGCTGCGGCGCGCGCGTTGATCGTCCACACGACATGGATGCGTTGGGTGGTGTCGGCGAAGCTGTGGGCCTCCAGGCCCTGGCCATCGTTGAGGCGACCCTCGTAGGTGCAGCCCGGGATCAGCCGGTTGAACGCGGCCATCGCGTCGAAGGCGGGGCGGGCGCGGAAGGCGCCCTGCGTGCCGGTGACTTCGGCATAGTGGGTGATGCGCTCGAGTGCGGGATAGGGGTAAGGGCCGTCGTCGATCAGGCCTTCGCGATGGCACACCAGCGGGCCCCAGCAGGCGCGTTCCAAGGCGCCGGAGGCGGCGCACAGCACCATGTAGCGGGCGAGGTAGTCGGCCTGTTTCTGCTCGCTGTCCGGCAGCAGGCGTTCGATGCGGGGCAGCGTCCAGAACGCGGCCGGGGACATCAGCCGGGGCACGCCCGCGTCGGCGCCGAGGCGTGCGATCAGGCGGGCCTTCCTGATCAGGTTGACCCGGATGAGCCCTGCGAGCCGCGGGCCGAGGATCTTGTGGTCCCAGCGCTCGGGTTCTGTGGCGCGTTCGGCGAACAGGTTGTCGGTGTGGATGTCGGGCAGCAGCTTCTGGTCGCGCAGCAGCGCGAGGATGCCGACGGTCCACGGCGGTTCGAAGTCGGTGATGCTGGGGCCGGCCAGGATGAGGCCGCGCCGGCGTATCTCGTCGTGCGCGATCCGCCATGCGGCCACAAAGCCGGCCAGCGTGTAACCCGCCCAGCGCCTGCGGTTGATCGTGGAGCAGACCTCGACCAGCTCGACCCGGTCGCCGAAGCGGTCGAGCGTGTCGACGACGAAGCGCTGCCATTCGGCACGGGCGGCTGCGTCGGGCATGCTGCGGGCGGCGTCGAACGGCTGCAGCAGATGCAGCATCACGGTGAAGCCCTCGGCGCACAGCGCATCCAGAAAGCGCGCGACCGACCCGTCGCCATCGCCGTAGGTATAGTCGAGCCGGACCTGCATCACGCCGAGCGCGCGCAGATGCGCGATGACCTGCCGGTCGGTGCCGGGATCCGCATTGGTCGCCACACCGACGCCGGCGAAATCGGATGGCACGGTGTGGCCGGCCGGCGGAAGATGGCCGCCGGGAATGAACAGACGTCCGCGGACCAGCGCGGACAGGTTGGCGGTGATGAAACGGCGCGTCAGCGGGTCGGGCAGGCCGAAGCTCATACCAGCAGCACCGCGACGCCATGCCCACTGGCTGCGGCGGCGAGCGTCTCATCCGCGGTGCACAGCAGCCGACCCTGACGGGCGCAGAGGGCCAGGTGCAGCGCATCGCCCGCGCGCAGGGCCGCACGGTAATCGTCGAGCCACACCCGCGCGCGCAGGAAATCCGCTGGCGTGGCTGCATCGGTGATCAGACGGGCCGTGGCGAACGCGTCGAAGCGCCCCAGGCCCTCGGCATGCAGCGCTTCGGACAGGTCCCCGCGCCGGGCCATGATGCCCGCGGCGCTGGCGAACTCGGTGCGCGTCCAGTGACTGATCGCTATCGGTTCGGTACCGGCGCGCTCGAGCCACTCGAGCGCCGCGTCGGTTCCGGCGTCGCGAAAGAACAGCGACAGCAGCAGGCAGGTGTCCGCGTAGCGAACCATCAATAACGCTCGCCGTCGCGCAGTGCGCGCACGACCTCCGCGGCGGGATGCGGCTGCGGTTCCTGCGCGAGCAGGAATTCGCGCAGGTCGGCCACCAGATGTGCCACATCGCTGAGCGGCACTTCGCGCTCGGGCACGATGCGGGCCACCGGGCGGCCGCGGCGCGTGATGACGATTTCCTCGCCCTCGACGACCTGGTCTATGACGGCGGAGAGGTGGGCCTTTGTTTCGGCAAGGGTCAGGGTTCGCATGGGCTCGGTATTCAAGGCTAGATGACCATGTGACTATAGCACGGTGATCGCGATGGGAGACGACGCGTGTTCGACTACCCACCGCGGACGATTTGCATCGACCAGGACGGCGACGACGGCCCGCAGTTCTCCGGGTTTCACTGGCCCTGGAGCCAGTCGGCAAATTCGGTCAGCGTGAGGATGGGGATGTGAAACTGCGCTTTGACAGCTTGAAGGTCGCCGTCGCCGCTGACCAGCGCATCGGCGTTGGCAGCGGCCGCGAGCGCCAGAAAGATGATGTCGTCGGCGTCGCGGATGCGTGGCAATCCGTCTGGTGCGCTTTCGATCTTGACGGTTTCGACGTACGGCAGGAATTCGGCCAGCAGCGTCTGCTGCTCGTCGCGAGTCAGCGCGAACTTCGGGTAGGCGAGGACTCTCAGGAGTTCACTGACCGTTGCATGACTGGCCAGGGCGGTGAAGCGCCCGGCCTGCCAGGCTTCACGTAGCCAGGCGAACCTGCCCCGCGAGAAGATCAGGGCCGAAACCAGGCAGTTGGTATCGAGAACGACGCGTGGTGCGTTCATCCGCGCTTTTTGGCCCAGGCGATGGCGTCGCCGACATCGTCCTCGGTAATCCCCAGTTCTTCCAGCTTCGTCCGCACGGCGTCGGCCTGCTGAAGCCGCACCGGCGTCAGGATGATCTTGCCGTTCTGTGCCGTGACGTCGTAGTAGTCCGCGTCTCCCGTCATCTGCACGACCGCCTTGGGCAAGGTGATCTGGTTCTTGCTCGTCCGCTTGGCCAGCATGGCTGACTCCGAAAGTAAGGAAGTAAGGATGAAAATTTTAGGTGATTTCCTTTTCATTGAAAATCATGAATACACTCGTGAAGCCAAAGTGTTTTGTCTGTAGAACACTTTCAGTCGATAGTTGTTCTGTGTTCCAAGGAACCGGGGCCACCTCTGTGTTTTGTATTTGCCCGCTCAGGATATATCATGAATATATAGCAAGGAGTGGTGATTCCATGGAAACAGCGCGCGTATTCTGGTCGGGCCGGTCGCAAGCGGTGAGGCTGCCGAAGGAGTTCCGTTTCGACACCGACGAGGTTCGTATCCGTCGCCATGGTGGGGCGGTGATACTGGAGCCGGTGAACAAGGACTGGAACTGGCTCGAAGCGCTGTCGGCTTCGATCGACGACGATTTCGTCGAGGCCACCCGGGAGGCGAGCGGGCCCCAGCCCAGGCCCGGCTTGGACGAATTGTTCAAGTGACGCGCTACCTGCTCGACACCAACGCGGTGATCGCTGTCCTGCGCGGCGCAGGTTCGGTTCGCGACCGGCTGGTGGGCCATGCACCGTCGGATGTGATGGTTTCGTCGATCGTGATGCACGAATTCTTCTACGGTGCCTTCAAGAGCCAGCGAACCGAGTCGAATGTGGCACTGGTCGATTCGTTGCTGTTCGAAGTGCTCGAGTTCGATCGCGAGGATGCCCGCCAGGCGGGCGAGATTCGTGCGCAGCTCGCGCGCCAGGGTAGCGAGATCGGACCTTACGACGTGCTGCTCGCAGGGCAGGCGGTCGCGCGCGGACTGACATTGGTCACCCATAACATGCGTGAATTCGAGCGGGTACCCAGGCTCCTCACCGAGGACTGGGAGTCAGCGGAACAGCCTCCGGCCCAAGCATGAACACTGAAACCATCGCACTGAAGCCGGGCGAACCGGCCGCCTCCTCCTGGAAGATCTATCTCCGCCTGCTCGGTTACGTGCGGCCCTTCATCGGGCTGTTCGCGATCAGCCTGGTCGGCTACATGATCTTCGCGTCGTCGCAGCCGATGATGGCCGCGATCCTGAAGTACTTCGTAGACGGGCTCAATGAACCCGCCGCGTCGGTGCTGCAGGGGGTGCCGTTGCTGTCGGGCATGGAACTGATGTACGCGGTGCCGCTGATGATGATCGCGATCGCGATCTGGCAGGGGATCGGGTCCTTCCTGGGCAATTACTATCTTGCGCGGGTGTCGCTGGGGTTGGTCGACAGCCTGCGGCGCGCGCTGTTCGACAGCCTGCTGACCCTGCCCAACGGTTACTTCGACCAGAACAACTCCGGCCACCTGATCTCGCGCATCACCTACAACGTGACGATGGTGACCGGCGCGGCCACCGATGCGATCAAGACGGTGGTGCGCGAAGGCCTGTCCATCGTGTTCCTGTTCTCCTATCTGCTGTGGATGAACTGGAAGCTCACGCTGGTGATGGTGGGCATCCTGCCGCTGATCGGCTTCATGGTCACCAGCGCGAGCCGCAAGTTTCGCAAACAGAGTCGCAAGATCCAGGCGGCGATGGGGGACGTGACCCATGTCGCCTCCGAGACGATACAGGGCTACCGCGTGGTGCGCAGTTTCGGCGGCGAGGACTACGAGTCGGCGCGCTTCCGCGAGGCCAGCCGCGACAACATGGCCAAGCAGCTGCGTATGGTGAAAACTTCGGCCGTCTTCACGCCGTCGCTGCAGTTGGTGACCTTCAGTGCGATGTCGGTGCTGCTGTTTCTGGTGTTGCTGCTGCGCGGCGATTCGTCGGCCGGGGACCTGGTCGCCTACATCACCGCGGCGGGCCTGCTGCCCAAGCCGATCCGGCAGCTCTCCGAGGTGAGCTCGACGATCCAGAAGGGCCTGGCGGGCGCGGAGAGCATCTTCGAGCAGCTCGACCAGCCATCCGAGCGCGACGACGGCACCATCGAGCGCGAACGCGTGACCGGCCGACTCGACGTGCGCAATCTCGGCTTCCGCTACCCGGGCAGCGAGCATGCGGTGCTCGAGGACGTGAGCTTCAGCATCGAGCCGGGGCAGATGGTCGCGCTGGTCGGGCGCTCGGGCAGCGGCAAGTCCACGCTCGCGAACCTGATTCCGCGCTTCTACCAGCATCGCGACGGCGACATCCTGATCGACGGCGTCAGCGTCGCCGACTACCGGCTACGCAACCTGCGCCGGCATATCGCGCTGGTGACGCAGCAGGTCACGCTGTTCAACGACACGATCGCGAACAACATCGCGTATGGGGATCTCGCCGGGGCGCCGCGTACCGACATCGAGCGCGCGGCCGAGGCGGCCTTCGCGCGCGAATTCATCGACCGCCTGCCGCAGGGCTTCGACACGCTGGTCGGCGAGAACGGCGTATTGCTGTCCGGCGGGCAGCGCCAGCGCCTCGCGATCGCGCGGGCGTTGCTGAAGGATGCGCCGATCCTGATCCTGGACGAGGCGACCTCGGCGCTCGACACCGAGTCGGAGCGCCACATCCAGGCTGCGCTCGACCGCGTGATGCAGGGCCGCACCACGCTGGTCATCGCGCACCGGCTATCGACGATCGAAAGGGCGGACGTGATCCTGGTCATGGACCAGGGCCGCATCGTCGAACGCGGCAGCCATGCCGAACTCATCGCGCAGGGCGGGCATTATGCGCGGCTCCATGCGATGCAGTTTCGCGATGAAGGCGCCGAAGCGGAGAGCCCGTCGGACGCTACGGCTCCACCGGCGGAAGCCGCGCGATGAGTGCATCCCACGCGATCTCGAGCTCGGGAAGCGTCAGGAAAGGCGTGATCCCCTTCAGCTCGAAGATGTCGGGCCGACCGTAGACACCGTCCCGCAGCGTGTAGATCGTGAGCGTGCGGTCCGACGGATGGACCAGCCAGTATTCCGGCACGCCCGCGCGTTCGTAGATCCGGCGCTTCGCGATCTGGTCATGCGCGGCGGTGGAGGGCGATAGCACCTCGGCGATCCAGTCGGGCGCGCCGCGCACGCCGCGCCGGTCGAGCTTGCCGGGATCGCACACGATGATGACGTCGGGCTGAACCACGGTGTCGATCGCGTCGTCGGCCTCGTCCCCGCGCGGCAGGCGAACGTCCACCGGCGCGACGAAGGGCCGGCAGGGTTTGCCGTCGAGTTGTGACCTGACCTGAAAGTACAGTTCGCCGGTGATGTCCTGATGGTCCAGTGCCGGGGCAGGCGACATCATGATCGCTTCGCCATCGACCAACTCGTACCGGACCTCGTCCGGCCACTGCAGGTATTCGCCGTAGGTATGGTGCTTGGTGTCGCGCAATGCAAGACCCATGAGATCCTCCTGCCTTTTCGTCGCCAAACGGCCGCTGTATGCCCTTTCAGCAATCAATCGGGCGATATCGGACCGAGGCTGATACCCATGCCCCTCCCTCCGAAGGCGGCACCCACGCTCCCTCCCCCGAAGGCGGCACCCATGCTCCCTCCCCCGAGAGCGGCACCTATACTCCCTCCCCTTCAAGGGGAGGGCCGGGGTGGGGATGGGTCAAGCAGACGCCGCCAGACGCCGCCAGACGCCGCCGCAGGACCCCATCCCCCTCCTGACCTCCCCCTTGAAGGGGGAGGAACCGGGTGCGAGGACTGACTTCGCTCAACTGTTTGCCGGGTTTGATAAGACGAAGGGTATCCGAAGCCGGGGCTACGCGCCATGCGACGCGCAGGGCTTGGTCGTGTTGCTACCCCGTGCGCCTCAACGCGCCAGAATCGTGTCCCGGTCTATCCAGTCGCGCTCGCCGTCGATGCCTTCCATGCGACGCAGGTTGCGTGCGCGCCAGTAGCGGCTCAGCGGCTTGCGGTGGATGCGGGTGTCGGAGATGTCGATCAGGCCGAGTTCGCCTTGCGGCGTCTGCACGACGTTTCCGAGGTGTAGCGAGCGGAAGTAGATGCCGGAGTCGTGGAGTCGCTTCACGAAGCGGTTGAACGCGGCGCGCAGCGCCTGCTTCGATTCGGGCGTCAGCCCATTGCGGATCAACTGGCGCAGGGTCTTGCCTTCCAGCGGATGATAGTGCACGGCATCGCGTTCGATGCTCGGGATGCGATAGACCGCGATGACCTGCGGGCACGGAATGCCGCGCTCGGCCAGCGCGACCACGTTGTCCGCGAAGCGCTGCGCGTAAGGCGACCACGCGGCCGACGAGATCAGGCGCTTGCGCCGGAACAGCTTCAGGTAGTTGCCATCGGGCAGCAGCAGCACCTTGTCGCCCCGGCCGTCCGCCTCGATGACTTCGGCGCCTTCCCTGAGCGCGAGGTAGGCCTCGTGTTCGAGTGTCTTCACTGTGTGTCCTCTGCATGAAGCGCCGAATGTCGGGCCCTTCTCGCTGTGCTGTTCATCCGACTAATTCGGCATGCCCCTGGGGGGCACATGGCTTGGCCGGTGGTGTCGTGCCGTTCGGTGCCCCGTTTCATGCGCAGGGCGGCAGGTTGGCGGCGAGCCACCGATGCAGTCGGCTGCCCTCCGGCCAGTTACGCAGCAAACGGTTGCGGTCCTTCTGCCATGCGCGGCGATGCGAGGCCGCACCGCGGTGCTGCACCATTGCATCCAGGTCGATCAACGCGATGCGTCCGTCCTGCCAGAACAGATTGTCGCACTTGAGGTCGCCGTGCGTGATCCGCGCCCGGTAAAGCGTGTCGAAAAGCGAGCGGATCGCGTCGGCCTCGTCCGGCGTGGGTTCGCGATCGGCGGCGCCATCGAAATGCCGGCGCAGCGTGATGCCCTCGCAGAACTCGGTGATCAGCCAGGCGCGCCCGCGCAGCGGACCGGTGCGTTCCTCGATGACCGCGAGCGGCGTGGGCGTCGGGATGCCCAGCAACTTCAGACGATGACCCGCCACCCACGCATGCCAGGCGCGGCTCGGCCGCATCGCGCGTGACAGCGCGTGCAGCGGGCTCTTGATGTTGCAGCGCTTGATCACCAGCGGCCTGCCTGCGCATTCGACGCCGGCGACGGTGGCGCTGCGACCCATCTTCAGCATGCGCCCGGTCGCGATCCAAGCGTCCGGATCGGCCAGCAGTGGCGCCAGCGCGTCGGCATGCTCGCGCATCACCACGCTCATGCGGCCCGGCGTGCGGCTGACCGCAAACAATGTGCACTCGCGCCTGACCTTGCTCATGTAATCCGCGAGGCGGTCCGCGCGGGCGCGTGCGATCGATGCGGCGAGGGCGTCGTCCGAGATGATCGCTGCGGGATGGCCCTCGCGGTACGCAGCCAGCAACGGTGCGAGTCGCGTGTCCCACTCCATCGGCAGTTGCGCGATCAGCATGCCGAGATTGCGGGTCGCCTCGGCCGGTGTGACCGGCGCGCCGGCATGCTGCACGACCGCGTCGCCATCGACGACGAACAAGCCCTGTCCGCTCGCCAGAAAATTGCCCAGATGCAGGTCCTCGTGCGTGAGGCCGGCCTGGTGCATCGCACCGAGCAGCCGGAACACCGGCGCCAGCCACGCGACGTCACCGGGCTTGCCCGCCGGTCGCTGCGCCAGCGCCTGCCACCGAGCGGCGAGGCTCACCGCGTCGCCGAGAAAAGCGGTGACGGCGATCTGCCCGCCGTCGGGCAGTGCTTCGGCCGAGACCAGGTCTGGCGTGGGGATATGCCGCTCGAGCAGCGCACGCACGCCCGCGACTTCCCGGGTCCAGCGCCGCTCGCTGCCCTGGCCGATGAAGATCTTCACGAAGACGGTGCGGCCGTCGATCCGGGCTTCGCCAGCGATGCGCCTGCCCGGGAGATTGCGCAGGATCCGCGTCACGCACACCGTGTTCGCGTCGTTGAGGCGGACGCGGAACGGGGTGGCCAGTTCGCGCCCGGCCGCGCTCAGCGCGGCTTCGCCGAGCAGCGGTGGCGGCGTCGCGGACGCGGCCGCGTGCGCGGACGGACTGCGCTCGGGGTCGCTGGGGATCGTCATCGATCGCTTGTCTTGCAATGTGGCTCCGGTGAGGTCGTCGTCGGAAAACGTCGTCGGCATCTCGGTTCAGGCAAGGTTGCGGCCAACCGGGCTTCCTGCCGATGCGCGATTATCGCCGCATTCCGCGCACCGGTGCGTTCCGGCCGCGTGCAATCCTATGGGCGCTGTATTCGCGGCTGGCGCCACTTCCACCTGTCCGATTGGCGTTTGTCGGCGGGGTGGGAGCCGCGCGAGCGGCGAAATGCGGCATTCACCGCGCCAGAAGTGCTCTGAAACCATCCAGGCGATCACCCTGCGCTACAGGCCCAGCCGCTTGCGCAGCCGGCGGCGGCTGTGGGCCTGCAGGATGCGTCGGATCAAGTGTTTCGCGTCCGCGTCCAGGCGCGCCTTGCCGCAGTAGTCGAGCAGGAAGCGCATCCGCTGGCTGCGGCGCAGGTGGGCCCGGGCGCGTTTGTCCAGCGCCGACAGATCCTTGGCGATGCGGTAGCGCAACATCGGCCCCCGCCAGAACGCGCCGTTGGGGCAGTCGATCAGATAAACGGTGCCGCTTTCGCCGTGCAGCAACAGGTTGCGCCAGAACAGGTCGTTGTGGGTAAAGCCATGCGCATGCAGGCTGCGCACGATGTGCGCGACCTGCCGGCTGAGCGGGTCGAAGCGGCTGCGATCGCGAACCTGCTCGGGCTGTTTGCTTGCGAACTCGGCCAGATCGATGGTGCCGGCGATCTCCTCGGTGACCATCGCGCCGCGCACGAACAGCCCGAACCGCCGCTCCTGGCCGTTCGCGACCACCGATGCGGTCGGGATGCCCCAGTCGGCGAAGCGCTGCAGGTTCTTCCATTCCGATTCGATGCGTGAGGGCCCGATCGCGTTGCGAAGCGCGAAGCCCCGGCTGCGGTAACGCTTCACGTAATAGCGGGTGCTGTCGAGCGTGACCCGCAGGACCTCGCTGACCTTGTCCGACGTGATCGGCTCGCCGTCGACCGCGAAGGTGTCGTCCAGGCTCGCGAAACCGGCGCGCGCCACCTGCCCGCCATACGCCGCATTGACGGACCATTCGATCATCGTTGCAGCGCCGGGCGGTGGGCGAACTTGCGGTCGTAGCGCAGCAGCAGGCGCTGGGCCTCGTGTTCGAGGCGTGCCAGCCGCGCATGTTCGCGCTGCAGGATGTCGCGCAGATCGCCGCCAAAGTAGCTGCGGATGAAGCGCAGGCGGTCGCGCCCGGTCAGGCCGATGCGCAGCGCCGAGAAGTACAGCGCGGCCAGATCCTTGTCGCGCCAGCGCTGCGGCGTCCGGTCGCGGATCTGGGCACGGTGCAGGTCGATGACCGAGATGCGCAGCGCGTCGGAGGTCGGTGGCGGCGCCAGGTGCAGCAGAAAATGGCACAGGTAGAAGTCGCGGTGATTGATGCCACCCGCGTGCATGCGTCGAGCGATGTCGGCGACGCTGACGATCAGGGCGCGCTTCAGTTGCGGCGCGGGCGGTTCCTGCGGCCAGGGCTTGGTGAAGACGTCCAGATCGCAGGTGGGTTCGAGCGCCTCGGTGATCAGGAAGGACTCGAGACCGGCCGGACCGCGGCCGCGCTGGCCGAAGGCGACCACCCGCATCGTGTCCAGTCCGAGCCGGTGGAAGGCGCGGATCGCGTGCCATTCGTTGTCGGCGCCCAGCACCGGCAGGCGCAGGCGGAGCAGGTTGCCGGCGATCGCACCCCACCCGATGCCGCGGTGGAGCTTCAGGTAGTAGCCGCGGCCGGCGACCTCGAAGCGCAGCGTGCGCCGCCCCTCGACGTCGCGCACGATGTGGCCGCGGATCGCGGCCGCCTCGGCGAACGGATCGCGATCCGCCCACAGACGCGCGAACGGCTCGTCGAGCACGCATTCGTCGGTCGCGGCGAACCAGCGCGTCATGCCGGAGTTCCGAGAATGACGTCTGCGGCCCGCTCGGGCAGGCTGTAGAGGTCGGCGTGGTCCGCGAACGCGAGCGCATTGGCGTGCCAGCGCGCGCGGGCCGCGTCGTCGCCGAGCATGTCGGCCAGCGCGCGATCCAGGTCCGCCTGCTCGAAGGGCTGCGGCACGATGCGTCCGGCGTCGGCCTCGACGATGTAATGCGCGTAACCGCAGGCCTCACTCGCCAGCACCGGCAGGCCCGCGACCACGGCTTCGAGCAGCACGGTGCCGGTGTTCTCGTGACGGGCGGGGTGCAACAGGATGTCGGCCCCGAGCAGGAAGCGCGGCACATCGTCGCGCCCGCCCGGAATCGACACCGCGTCCGCGATGCCCAGCGCGCGGGCCTGGTCCATGAAGGGTTTCGGGTCGTCGGCGCCGAGCGCGATCAGCCGCGTGCGTCGTCTGATCGGCTCCGGCAGCGCGGCCATCGCCGCGATGCTGCGGTCCAGCCCCTTGCGCGGAAAGTCGGAGCCGATCTGCACCAGCAGCAGTGCGTCGTCCGCGAGGCCGAACTCGCGACGAAACGCATTGCGGATCTCGGCGGCGTTCGCCGGCGCGCGCCGGTCCGGTGCGATGCCGGGCGGCAAGGCGTGGAAGCGCTCGGCGGGCGTGCCGTAGTAGTGCATGAACAGCGCCTGCTGCACCGTCGAGATAGACAGGATGCGGGTGTTCGCGTCGCGCCCGAAGACCGCGCGTTCGTAGGCGGAGAAGTGGCGATAACGGGGGCTGAAGCGGTACAGCGGCTTGCGCAATGTGCGCGATTTCTCCTCGAAGCACGGGTCGGCAGCGTAGTACACGTCCAGCCCGGGCATCTTGTTGAAGCCGACCACCCGGTCGGCCGGCCGGCGCGCGAGATCGGCGTCGACCCACGCGGTGAACTTGGCGTAGCGGCGATGGTTCCACAAGGATTGCACCGGCACCCGCACGACATCGAATCCCGGCGGGGTCTCGCCCTCCCATTCGAGCACATACACGCGAACCGCATGGCCCCGCTGCTGGCACAGGCTGGCGATGCGCAGGAAGTCGCGCTGCAGGCCGCCGTAGGGGAAGTACTTGTACAGACAGAATGCGAGCTGCATCAGGCGGGTTCCTGTGCGGTGGGCCGGGGGGTATCCGTGATCAACTCGGCCAGCGTCTGCCACACGCGCTCCGGGCCGAGCCGCGTGAAGCACAGCGGCGATTCCGACGCGACGTCGAAGCGCTGCATGTCCTCGTCCGACGGCGTGTAGCCGCACTGCTTCTTCAGGCACGGCGCGCAGGCGAAGTCCGACGCGACATGGATCTGACCGCGTCCCCAGGCGCCGGTGAAGCCCGGGTTGGTCGGACCGTACAGCGAGATCGTCGGCACGGCCAGTGCCGCGGCGAGGTGGCCGAGACCGGTGTCGACCGCGACGCAGGCGCGTGCGCCGCCGAGTTCCGCGGCGATGCCGGACAGCGTCAGGCGCGGCAGCACCGACACATGCGCGAGTCCAGCGGCGAGCCGGTCGGCGCGGGCCCTCTCCGCATCGTTGCCCCACGGCAGGTGGATGGCCCAGCCCGCGCCATCGGCCAGCGTCAGCAGTCTGCGCCAGTAGTCCTCGGGCCAGTGCTTGGTCGCCCAGGTCGTGCCGTGCAGAAAGACGAGGTATGGGGTTTCGGTCGGCGCGACCTGCGGGTCGACCGACGCCCGGATGCGCTCGGGGTCGAGCCCGTAGTCGCCGTCGTCGGTCGGGATCGGGTAGCCGAGCGCGCGCGCGAACAACTCGCGCATGCGTTGCACCGCGTGCTGATCCCGTGCGACCGCATGCGTGTCGGTATAGAAGCGGCTCGCCAGCGGTTCGCGCGCGGAATGCCGGTCCAGGCCATGCACCGGCACGGTGGCGTAGCGCGACAGCATCGCGCTCTTGATCAGGCCCTGCGCGTCGATGGTCAGATCGTAATGACGCTGGACCAGCTCGCGCGTGAAGCGCCGCCATTCCCCGCTCAGCCAGGTCCTGACCATGGACTTGCGCCAGCGCCGGATCGCGACCGGGATGACCCGGTCGACCGCCGGGTGCCAGGACGGGATCTCGGCGAAGGCCTCCTCGACCACCCAGTCGAAGCGGATACCGGGAATCGCGCGCGCGGCGTCGGTCACCGCCGGCAGTGCGTGGATGACGTCGCCCAGCGAAGAAGTCTTGATCAGCAGGACGTGCAAGGCGGGGTTCCGGGGGTGCCGGCCTCGGCCAGTGCGTCGACGACGCTGTCGGGCGTGATTTCGGTGAGGCAGCGGGTATGGCCCAGCGGGCAGGTGCGCTTGAAGCAGGGCGAGCATTCGATGCCGAGATAGCGGATCGCGACCCGGTCGGACAGCGGCGGCGTGTGGGCCGGTGTGGAGGAGCCGTAGATCGCGACCAGCGGCACATCGAGCGCCGCGGCGACATGCATCAGCCCGGAATCGTTGGTGATCGCGCCCGCGCACAGCGCCAGCAGATCCACCGCGTCGCCGAGCGCAGTGCGCCCGCACAGGTTGATCACATGCCGTTCCTGGTCCGCCGCGATGATGTCGCCTGCGGCGCGGTCCTTGTCCGAACCGAGTATCCACACCTGGAAGCCGCGGTCCACCAGCGTCGCGGCGGCGGTGGCGAAATACGGCAGCGGCCATTGCTTGGCCGGCCCGTACTCGGCGCCCGGCATGAACGCGATCGCCGGGCGGTCGGTGTTCAACGACAGCTTGCCCGGTAGCAGCGCCTGATTGTCGCGGTCGGGCAGCAGGCGCGGTCGCGGCAGCGGGTCGGGCAACGGGCGGTTGATCGGTAGCCCCAGCGTGACGAAGCGCTGCACCGTCATCGGCAGGCGGCGCGTGTTGAGCATGCGCATGTCGTTGATCAGCCCGTAGCGCATCTCGCCGCGAAAGCCGGTACGCACCGGGATGCCGGCGAAGGTCGGGATCAGCGCCGATTTCAGCGAATTGGGCAGCACGATCGCCTGGTCGTAGCCCACCGTGCCGAGCCGTCGCCCCAGGTCCCAGCGCACGCCCAGCTGGAACTGTCCGTGCCCCACCGGCATCGCGACGCCGCGGCTGACCTCGGGCATGCGCGCCAGGATGGGCAGCGACCAGCCCGGCGCCAGCACGTCGATCTCGCACGGCCCGGACGCCTTCAGTGCCATGAACAGGCTTTGTGCCATGACCATGTCACCCACCCAGGATGGACCGACGATCAGGATGCGCCGGGCGGCCGCCTGTTGCGGCGCGAGGCTGTCGTCGTCGAGTTCGTCCGGGGTGTCGGCTGTGTCGTGCTGGGGCATGGTGTGCGGTGTCGGTTTCAGGAAAGCGGGGTGAAGTCGGGCAGCGACAGACCGAGCAATCTTGCGGCGCGGTTCAGCGTGCGGTCGAAACTGACGAACGCGAGTTCGGGCAACTGCGACCGCAGCCGATGGGCGCTGGCGAGGTGCATGGCATCGTAGCCGCGCAGACCGAAGCCCTCGGCCAGTTCCGCGGCACGTTCGAGCAGGGCGTCGTCGGTGCTGACCGAGGTCATGCCGCAGGACCAGTCGCTGGAAAAGTTTCTGACACTGATCGTGTATTCGGTGTCATCGAGGCGATTGGCCCGCCTTGCCGCCGCCAGCGCGGCACGTGTCTCGACGTAGGCGAGTTCGTGCGTGCTCACGAACTGCGCGACCGTAAAGAGCTGTGCGGTGTCCTCGCTGAACGCTTCCCTGACGTAGAGCTTGACGATGGCCGAGGTGTCGAAATAGCCGGGGGACGCAGGCATGACGAATCAGCGCCGGTTCTCGATGACCCAGTCGGAAATCGGCGTGCCGGTGTTGAACGGACATTCGGACACCGGCCGGGACAGGCGTTGCTTGTTCTTCGCCCAACGCACCCCCGGAATGTCCGGCATGCCTTCGGGTGGCGGCTCGGGCGACACGATACGGGCGACAGGCTTCTTGTGCGAGGTCACCGTGATCGTTTCGCCGCGCTGTGCGGCCTGGAGGTAGTCGGCAAGGTGTTCGCGAAGTTCGCGAACCGATACGGTTTGCGACATGGTGCTCGTTCCGAGACTGATTGTGTTCTCATTGTATAATATTTTGCGTACTCAATGCGTTCAGAGTGTGTAGCCGCCGTTTCGCGGCTTGCGCCGCTCCCACCCAGGACGAACCGCAACACCACGCCCATCCCGTGCTCCATTGCAGGAGCCGCGCAAGCGGCGAACCGGTGCTGCCATCGTCGTGCCGCGTGAGCGTCAGGCCCCAACCGGATGACGCTCACGACCGCTGCGACAACCACTCCATGTACTTCGGCACGCCCACCTCGACCGGCATGAAGTCGTGGGCACAGCCGGCGGCACGCAGCGCGCTCATGTCGGCCTCGGTGAAGCTCTGGTAGCGCCCCTTCAGCGTGTCGGGGAACGGGATGTATTCGATCTTGCCGTTACCATGCCAGCCGATCGCGGCGCGGGCGACGTCATTGAAGCTTTGCGCGCGGCCGGTACCGAGGTTGAAGATGCCGGAGACCTGCGGGTTGTCGAGCAGCCACAGATTGACTGCGACCACGTCGTCCACATGGATGAAGTCGCGCCGTTGCTCGCCATGACCATAGCCGTCCGAGCCTTCGAACAGCTTGAGCCGGCCGCCCTCGCGCAGCTGCGAATCGAAATGAAAGGCGACGCTGGCCATGCCGCCCTTGTGCTGTTCGCGCGGGCCGTAGACGTTGAAGTAGCGCAGGCCGACTACCTGGCTCGGGATGTCCGGCAGTCGCGGGCGCAGGTGGCAGTCGAACAGGAACTTGGAATACGCGTACATATTGAGCGGCCGTTCGAACTCGCGGGACTCGCGAAAGACCGGGCCCATTCCATACACCGAGGCCGACGACGCGTAGATCAGCGGGACGCCGCGTGCCACGCACCAGCCGAACAGCGCCTTGGTGTAGCTGAAGTTCACGTCCATGACGAAGCGGCCGTTCCACTCGGTGGTGCTGGAACAGGCGCCCTCGTGGAACACCGCCTCGACCGGACCGAAGTCCTCGCCGGCCTGCAGGCAGCGCAGGAACGCGTCCTTGTCCATGTAATCGACGATGTGCGCGTCGGCCAGATTCAGGCACTTGTGCCCGTCGGTCAGGTCGTCCACGACCAGGATGTCGGAGATGCCGCGCGCGTTGAGCCCCTGCACGATGTTGCTGCCGATGAAGCCGGCGCCGCCGGTGACGATGATCATGTGCTGTCCTCGCTATGTGGTCTGAGGGTGTCAGGTGCCCTGCATCGCGCGTTGGAGTTCATCCACGCCGACCGTCGCTGTGCCGAGCTTGCCGACCACGATACCGGCGGCCAGATTGGCGAGCGTGGTCGCGTCCGACATCGGCAGGCCGCACGCAAGCCCTGCACCGAGCACGGCGACGACCGTGTCGCCCGCGCCGGTCACGTCGAATACGTCGCGGGCGCGGGTGGCCAGGTTCAAGGTCGGGAGGCCGCGCTGCAGCAGGGTCATGCCGCGCTCGCTGCGCGTGATCAGCAGGGCCTCCAGATCGAGCGCGTCGCGCAGGGCCTCGCCCTTGGCGACGACGCTCTGCTCGTCGGCACAGTGCCCGACCACCGCCTCGAATTCGGCCATGTTCGGTGTGATCACGGTTGCGCCGCAGTAGCGCCCGAAATCGGTTCCCTTGGGGTCGACGACGATCTGCACGCCCTGTTCCCGAGCGACCCGGATCAGGCTGCCGACCTGGGACAGCGTACCCTTGCCGTAGTCCGACAGCACCAGTGCGCCGGCGCCCGGCAGTGCGGATTCGAACACGCTTTCGATGCCGGCCGATTCCAGCACCGCGAAGCTCTCCTCGAAATCGAGCCGGATCAGCTGCTGGTGCCGGCTGATGATGCGCAGTTTGGTGATGGTCGGGTGCTGCGGGGCTTCCAGCAGATGACAACCGACGCCGCCCGCTTCGAGACGATTGCGCAGCAGCGTCGCCGCTTCGTCACGTCCGACCAGCCCGACCAGATCGACCCGTGTGCCGAGCGACGCCGCGTTCAACGCGACGTTGCCGGCGCCGCCGGCCCGGAACTCGTCGCCCTCGACCTTGACGATGGGCACCGGCGCTTCCGGTGAGATACGGTTGGTCGAACCGTGCCAGTAGCGGTCGAGCATGACGTCGCCGACCACGAGTGCACGGCCGGTCGAAAAGTCGGGAAGCGCTGGATGCATGACGGTCGTTGGCTCACCAGGATTGGGTTGGGCAAAGATTATCCCATGAACTGACGCCGCGGCTGCGGCGCGCAGGCCGCAGCGGTGCGCGAACTGTCCAGCGCGCAATCGTCGTCCTGAAGTGGTGCGCCGCTCAGGCCGCCGACGCGGTCACGCAGTGCCGTTCGCGAATGCTGTGCACCTGCTTGGCGGCGGACTTCAGCAGGCTGCCCGGGTCCTTGCCGTCTTCCGGAAAGAACGCGCAACCTATCGTGACACCGAGGCTGAGCGTCCTGTCGCCGATCGTGAATGGTTTCTCGACTTCGCCGACGATGATGTTGCGCACGCGCTCGACGTCTTCCTGCTGGAAGACTTCTTCCAGAACGATCGCGAACTCTTCCGAGCTGACTCGGGCCAGCGTGTCCTGCGCGCGAACGACCGCCTTCACCCGCCTTGCGACACCGAGCAGCAACTGGTCGGCCACCGCCTGGCCGCAACGCTCACGCACTTGCGCGAAATGGTCGAGACTGATCACTAGCAGCGCCATGCGCGTATTGTGACGGCGCGCCCTGACCATGCCATGTGCGGCGCGGTCCTCGAGCAGCAGGCGGTTCGCGATGCCGGTCAGGGCGTCGTGGTGGTGGGTCTGATCCAGCGCATGGCGAACTTCCTGCAATTCGCGATTCGCGTGCTCCAGCGCTTCGGTGCGCTCGGCCAGACGCGCGGCGAGCGTCTCCTCGGACGCCCGCAGCGTCTCGATCAGTTCCTCGTTCGCCCGGTTCGGGCCCGCGAGCGCGCGACCCGGGCCGGTCGTGCCCTGCCTGGTGTGAAGGATCAGCGCAGAGGACATCAGGATCGCCGCGAATACCGTTGCGAGGAAGAGCGTGTCGTCGGTCGCGAGTCCGGACGGTACCCAACCCGAGTCGCGGGCGCCGTGTGCGCCAAAGCCGGCCAGCATGACCACCCAGGCCGAAGTGTACAGCACGTTGCGGCGCATGCCGGCCTGCACCGAACGGGCACCACACACGATCACCAGCGCCGCGAACAGCGGAATCGCCACCGACAGCACCGCAGTGCCCACCGCGGCGGGTACGAACCATAGCAGCACCAGCACCGCGCCGAACATCGCGGCCGAGCCCGTCATGAAGCGGTTCAGGATGTCCTCGGATCGGGATCGCTGCAGCATGCTGCGGCTCAGCAACGATCCGAACAGGCCGACCAGCGCGAGGCCGACCGGCGCGAGCCGGTCGGCGGAGCCCGCCGTAGCGGGCAGCCACTGCAGGTTCGCCGACTGTGGCGGCAGCGAGGACAGCGCCACGCCCAGCCCGGCGATCAGCAGCATGAACTCGGCGTGGATACGGGTGCGCAGGACGGTGACGAGCAGCAGGTGCTGGAGTGTCAACGCGGCGAGCACACCCAGCAGGATCAGCGATGTCGAGGAGGACATGGAGACTCACAGGTCGGGTTGAAGACCACGGATCTGCCTCCATTGTACGGAAGCTGCGCCCGTAGCACCGTGAAATATGTTCCCGTGATGAGCCGCGACCCCTTCTCGGCGCGCCTCGGCGTGCGTCGAGGCGGGGCCCTCAGCGGTTGAACCATTTCAGCGTGACCCCCCAGTCATGCACGTCGAGTCGGGTGGCCTGGCCGTACGCGAAGTCGAGCGTCAGCCACCGCTCTGCCGGCAGCCCGAGCAGATGGCCCGCGATGACACGCAGGGGACCGCCGTGGGCGACGATGACGCGGGGGGTGTCGTCACGCCTGCACAACTGGCCGTCCAGCCAGCGCAGGACCCGACGCGCCAGATCATGCGCCGACTCGCCCCCGGGTGCAGCAAAGCCGAGCGGATCCGACACCCAGCGATCGACCGCGTCGCCGAGGTCGGTGTAGCGCTGCAGTTCCCATTGGCCGAAGTGCATCTCCATCAGCCGGTCGTCGAGCACCGGCTCGCCCAGAGCCTCGGCGAGCAGGCGCGCACGCGCGAGCGGGCTCGCATGGAGCGCGAAGCGGGCTGGCAACATGGGGCGCAGCCGGGCGGCGACCGCGCTGGCGGATTCGGCCAGCCCGACGTCGGACTGGCCGTAGCACACCCCGGCCGGCACGTCGGGGCGGGGATGGCGGATCAGATGGAGTTCCATGTAGCGACCAGTGCCAGGTAGCAGGCGAGTTCGGTGAGTTGCTGCGCGGCGCCGAGGCAGTCGCCGGTATAGCCGCCGAGCTTGCGGTGGAATGCGCGCGCGGCGAGCAGCGTCGCGACTGCGACCAGCGCGCATGCCAGCAGCGCGCGAGCCGGCGCGAGCAGCGTCAGCGGCAGCAGGCCGAACAGCGTCGCCAGCGCGAGCTCGTGGGCGTCCAGCCTGCGGGCGAGCGGCTTGGCCTTGGACAGTTCGTCCTCGCGCACGTAGGTCATCGTGTGAATGAGACTGGTCGAGGCCAGCCGCGACAGCGGGTGTGCGACCAGCAACGCGACCGCCGCCACCGATGGATCCTGCGCCGCCAGCGCGAGCAGGGCCGCGGCCTTGGCGAGCAGCATCAGCACGAGCCCGACGGTGGCGTAGGTGCCGTTGCGCGAGTCCTTCATGATCGCCAGCGTCTGCGACTTGTCCCATCCGCCGCCGAAACCGTCGCAGGTGTCGGCCCAGCCGTCCTCGTGGAACGCGCCAGTGAGGCGGATCGTCACCGCCATCGACAGCAGCACCGCGAGCGTGACCGGCAGGAATAATGCGAACAGCAGCAGGCTCACCGCAGCGGCGGCGCCGACCACCCAGCCCACCAGCGGAAAGTAGCGCGCAGCGTGGTTTAGGCGTTCCACCGACCACGGCACCCAGCCCGGCACCGGAAGTCGGGTGAAGAAGGCCAGCGCGGTGAAGAAGAGTTCGACCTGGTAGCGCACGGCTTGCGGATACCCCGGTTCAGCCGCTGACGCCGGCCGTCTCGAAGCTTGCCATGTCGTTGTAGAAGGCGACCGCCGCGCGGACTAGTGGCAGGGACAGCGCCGCGCCGGTGCCCTCACCCAGGCGCAGGTCCAGCGACATCAGCGGCTCGACCCCGAGGTGGGCGTGCTGCACCGCATGGCCGGGTTCCTCGGAGCGGTGGGCGAACACGCAGTAGGTGAGGATGGCCGGCGCGATGCGGTGCGCGGCGAGCAAGGCCGCGGTTACGATGAAGCCATCGATCAAGAGGATCATGTGCCGTTCGGCTGCGCCGAGCATCGCGCCGGCCATCATCGCGATCTCGAAGCCACCGTATTCGGACAGGGCCTGCAGTGGATCCGACGGCCGGCCACCGCGCGCGACCGCCCGTTCAAGCAGCGCCAGCTTGCGGGCCAGCCCGGCGTCGTCCAGCCCGGTGCCCCGGCCGGTGACCCGCTGCAGCGGTGCATCGGTGAGGCAGTGGGTGATCAGTGCGGCCGAAGCGGTGTTGCCGATGCCCATCTCGCCGAAACCGAGCAAATTGGCGCCGCGCCCGGCATGTGTGTACGCGATGTCGCGTCCGCAGAGCAGCGCGTGCTCGAGCTGAGTGCACGACATCGCCGGCGACTCCAGCCAATTGGCCGTGCCGTAGGCTATTTTCGCGTCGATGAGACCGTCTCGCACACCGAAATCGTGGGCCACGCCGGCATCGACGACGTCCAGCGTCATGCCGACCTGGCGGCAGAAGACGTTGATTGCGGCACCGCCGGCCAGAAAATTTTCCACCATCTGCCAGGTGACGTCCTGTGGATAGGCGGAGACGCCGGCGCGGGCCGCGCCGTGGTCGCCGGCGAACACCAGCATGTGCGGTGAATGGATCGCGGGTTCGGCGGGATGCTGGATCAGCGCGAGTTGCCGCGCGAGGGCCTCGAGTCTGCCCAGGGCGCCGACCGGCTTGGTCTTGCGGTCGATGTGGCGCTGGATGTGCGCGCAGGGTGAGGCGTCGGGGGCGGCGATGGCGAAGTGCATGAGATGCGACGCTCTGAAACGGAGTGCGACATTCTACTTTAGCTTGAGCGGGAGGCCGGCCGCGACGAAGCTGACCTGCTCGCATATCGCCGCCACCCGCTGGTTGAGCCGTCCGGCCTCGTCCCGGAACAGGCGCCCCAGCGGTGTCTCGGGCACCAACCCGAGTCCGACCTCGTTCGCCACCAGGATGAGCTCGCCGGTCAGCTGCGGCAATGCCGACAGCAGCGCCGTCTGCTCGTCACGACTCGACTGAGGTGCTTGCAGTGGCATGGCGCCCGGCTCGAATCGGGCGCCGGCGAAGGTGTTGCTGAGCCACAGGGTGAGGCAATCGACGACGACGCAGCGACGCGCCGCGCAGGTCTCGCGCAGCGCGGCCGCGAGATCGCGTGGAACCTCGAGGGTGTGCCAGCCGGGCGGCCGGTCGCGTCGGTGCTGCGCGATCCGTGCGGCCATTTCCTCGTCCAGCGCCTCGGCGGTGGCGATGACCGTCACCGGCAGGCCGGATGCGTGGGCGAGTCTCTCGGCGAGGCGGCTCTTGCCCGAGCGGGCGCCCCCCAGGATCAGGTGGCGGGGCATGTGCGGGCGGCGAGGTGGGGGGGGCACTTGCGCATGGGATTGGTGCTTGGGCGATCGGAGATCATGCGTTTTATCGGGCGGGTCGGAAGAGATTTTCACGTTACCGCTTGCGGCCTTGCCGCATATTCGCGCTATCATGCGGCCCTCGTCCTCAGGGACGAACGCATTTCAGGTGCCCGAAGGCGGCTCAAGCCAGAGGGTTAAACGGGAAACAGGTGCGCGCGGTCGGGAGCATACCCCAAGCGCAACGCCTGTGCTGCCCCCGCAACGGTAAGTGGACGCAAGAGACGTCATTCCGCCACTGAGCGCAGGCTTGGGAAGGCGACGTCTCGAGTCCGGCAGGTCGAGCACCCTGCCGGCACAGCCCACGAGCCCGGATACCGGCCCGGATGCGGATTTGGCGATGTGCCGCGGGGAGGCGGCAACGGGCGTTCGTGTGCTTGTCTGTTTCCCTTCCGTGCGTGCGCATCTTTCTTGGCATGACCATGACGTGCGGGGACGCGCGCCGTGGCGCAAGGGAGCACAATAATGAAGATCCGTTTCACTGCCACCGCGATCGCGGTGGCCACTGCCTTTCCCGCATCCGCACAGGTCGATGGTCTCAGGGATGGCGCGGTGATGCCGGCCACCGTCGTCACCGCGACCCGCCAGGCGCAGCGCGTCGACGAAGTCCTCGCAAGCGTCGATGTCATTACCCGCGAGGATATCGAGCGTTCCAGTGGCCGGACACTGACCGAACTGCTGGGGACCCGGCCGGGCATTCAGATCTCTACCAATGGCGGAGCCGGCGCGAACACGAGCGTGTTCATCCGCGGCGCGAACGCCAATCAGACGCTGCTGCTGATCGACGGCATGCGTATCGGTTCCGCAACCAATGGCGCGCCTTCGCTGGAGACGATTCCGCTGGCCCTGATCGAGCGCATCGAGATCCTGCGCGGCCCCGCCAGCGCGCTGTACGGCGCGGACGCAGTGGGCGGCGTGATCCAGATCTTCACTCGCCGCGACGTGGATGGCGTGGTGCCGCGTGCGCACTTCGGGGCGGGTCGCTGGGACAGCTACACCGCGAGCGCAGGTGTGGCCGGTGGCACAGGGCGGCTGCGCTACAACCTCGACGTGGGTCACGACCGCAGCAGGGGTTTCGATGCCCAACCCGAGTCCTTCGCCGGTACCGACGCCGATCGTGACGGCTGGCGCAATGACTTCGTCAATGCCACGGTCGCGCTGGGCTTTCGCGAGCGCGACGACGTGAGCCTGAACTACTGGGATACCGATGGCCGCAACCGTTATGACAACGCGCAGGATTTCGACTCCTTCCTCGACAAGCGCTCGCAGGTGCTTGGCCTGACGATGAGCAACGCGCTGGCCGAGGGCTGGCGCAGCACGGTGCGCCTGGGCCAGAGCAGGGACGAACTCACGAATCGGAGCAACCGCAGGACGCGCAGCCATTTTGATACCCGGCAGCGCCAGTTCATGTGGCAGCACGACATTGATGTGGCCGGCGGCAACATGATGCTGGCCTACGAGGAACTGCGGCAGCGGGTGGACAGCAGCACCGACTTCGTCGAGACGGATCGCACCACCCGCTCATGGCTGGCGGGCTGGGGCGGACAGTTCGGCCGCCACGACGTGCAGTTCAACCTTCGGCGCGACCGCATCACTGGCTTCGGCAGCCACGACACCGGCAATATCGCCTACGGCTATCAGCTGACGGATGCGTTGCGGCTGGTCGCCGGTTACGGTACGTCGTTCCGTGCCCCGAGCTTCAACGATCTCTACTGGCCGGCGGATCCGGTCTTCGGAGGCGGCGGGAACCCCGATCTCGAGCCCGAGGAGGGGCGCAACCGCGAACTCGGACTACGCTGGGACGATGGCAAATATGCGCTCGGTGTGACCTATTTCAACAACCGCGTCAGCGAGCTGATCGCTGGCTGGCCGCCAGTCAACATCAACACCGCCAAGCTCGAGGGGGTCGAGGTCGCGGCGGGGACGCGCCTGGCGGATGTGGATCTCGAGTTCGGCTGGGACTGGCTCAACGCGCGCGACACGCGCACTGACAACTGGCTGCCCCGGCGCGCGCGCCATTCGGGCCATGTGCGGGCCCTCACCCGCATTGCGTCATGGCGCGTCGGCGGGGAACTCACGGGCCAGGGCAGGCGCTACAACGACGTTGCCAACAAGCAGCGCATGGGGGGCTACGTACTCGCCAACCTGACCGCCGATTATGATTTCACACCGGACTGGCGCCTGGAGTTGCGCGCGAACAACATCTTCGACAAAAGGTACGCGCTGGCGCAGGATTTCCGGGGTCGTGACTTCGGCACGCCGCGGCGCAACTTGTTCGCGGGTCTTCGCTATGCACCCCGCTGAGGACGGACGGGGGCTCGCGTGAGCCCTGGCGTCGCGCGCAGGGGGGGGGCGAGCGGCTCGGCGCAGCGGGCCGTCGTGGTCGTGCTCGCGCTGACCCTTGCCGGCGCGGCGAGCATCGTGCTGGCGCTCACGAGTGGGGAGTTGCCCATTCCGGTCGCGGCGGTGTTTCGTGCGCTCACCGGTGCGATCGACGGCATTGAAGCCAACGTAGTGATGCAGTTGCGTCTGCCGCGGGCGGTGGCGGTGTTCGTCTGCGGCGGCCTGCTCGCGATGGCCGGCGCGTTGATGCAGGTGCTGCTGCGCAATCCGCTGGCCGACCCCTACGTTTTGGGGATCTCCGGGGGGGCGGCGGTGGGCGCGCTGTCCGCGATGCTGTTCGGACTGACGCCGTGGCTGGTCGATGTCTCGGCTTTCGCGGGCGCGATGACGGCGATGCTGCTCGTATTCGGGCTCGCCCACGGCGACGGCTCATGGACGCAGACGCGGTTGCTGCTGACCGGAGTGATCGTGGCCGCAGGTTGCGGCGCGGTCATCACGCTGCTGTTGTCGCTCACCGCTGACAACCGGGTGATGTCGATGTTGTTCTGGCTGATGGGGGACGCGTCCGGCGCGCGCAACCCGTGGCCGGCGGCGCTGGTGATGCTGGTGGGGCTGGCGTTGGTGATGCCGTTCGCGCGCGACCTCAACGTGCTCGCGCGCGGCGAAACGATAGCGCTGGCGCTGGGGGTCCGGGTGCAGCGTCTGCGTTACCTGCTTTACGTGGTGGCGTCGCTGCTGACCGCGGTCGCGGTCACGCTGATCGGCTCGGTCGGGTTTGTCGGGCTGGTGGTGCCGCATCTGGTGCGATTCGTCATCGGCAACGACCAGCGTCTGTTACTGCCTGCGGCGATGCTCGCCGGAGGCACTTTGCTGACCTTGGCCGACACCGCCGCACGCACCGTGATCGCGCCGCTGCAGTTGCCGGTCGGGGTGTTGACCGCCCTGATCGGCGTGCCGGTGTTCCTGTTCCTGCTGTCGCGCACGCGGCGGGCCACGTGAGCGCGCCGATGCTCGAGGTCGCTGGCGTGGCGCTACAGGTTGGCGAGCGCTGGCTGTGTTGCGAGTTCGGCATGCGGCTGGCCGCCGGAGAATGTCTCGCGCTGATCGGCCCGAACGGCGCGGGCAAGACCACACTGCTCAACACCATCGCCGGTTTGCGCGCGCCGAGCGTGGGCGAAATCCGCATCGAGGGGCGCCCGCTCGCGCAATGGGACAGCTTGGAACTGGCCCGTTGCAGGGGTTTGCTGACGCAACACCAGGGCGATCATTTTTCGTCCTCGGTGCTGCAGACGGTGCTGATCGGACGACACCCGCACCTCGGCCGCTGGGGCTGGGAGGGCGAAGCGGATGAGCGCATGGCGCGCGAGGCCTTGCGCGAGGTGGGTCTGGCCGGGTTCGAGGCGCGCAACATCCTGACCCTGTCCGGCGGGGAGCGTCAGCGGGTGGCGATCGCTGCCTTGCTGACACAGTCGCCGCGCCTGTTTCTGCTGGACGAGCCGAACAATCACCTGGACCTGCGTTTTCAGATCGCAATGCTCGATCTGTTCCGCCGGCGCGCCGATGCCGGCTGTGGGGTCGTGATGGTGTTGCACGACGTCAACCTTGCCGTGCGCTACGCCGACCTGGTGATCCTGCTCGACGGTAGCGGCGGGGTCAGGGCCGGTAGCCGGGACGAGGTGTTGCGCGAGGACTGGCTGAGCGCTGCCTTCGGTCACCGGTTGCTGCGCCATGAACTGGGCGGTCGTACGGTTTTTTTGCCCGCCTGAGCGTAGGAAGATTGCTTATTTGTCAATGTTTTATGAGTTTTATTGGATAGTTAAGGGAGTAGGTGATGCGAATCGTGTTTCTGTTGTTGCTTTTGTGGCCGGCCATCGGCTTGGCGCAGGATCCGGCCTGTCCGCGCATCGTGAGCCAATCACCCTACATCAGCCAGCAACTGGCCTGGCTCGGTCTGGATGGCTGTGTCGTCGGTGCCAGCCGCTATGAGCGGCTCGTGCAGAACGCGCTCGATACCGGCGGTGTGCTGGACCCCGATGCAGAGGCGATTGCGTTGCTCGAGCCCGACCTCATCATTACCTCGAACTGGACGCCGTCGGACACGCTGGCCGCGCTGACCCCGCCCGTTGCGATTGCCTTGCGGCTGGACAGTTTCGCCAGCATGGCGCAGATCGAGGACAACCTGCGCCAGATCGCTCGCGCGGCAGGACTCGCCGATGGCGATGCACGTGCTGACGAATTTGCGCGTACGTGGCGCGAGAAAGCCGACAACATCGGTCAAGGGCAGCGGGCCTTGCTGCTGTCCTCATGCTCCGGCCAGCCCTATTCGTTTGGCCGGGAGACCTGGCTGACCGAGTTGTTCGAGACGGCAGGTTTCGAGATTGTCGAGACCGAAACCGGCGTTGCGCATCTGTCGCAGGAGATGACGAGCGAAGACATCTTGCACCGGATGAACGACCTGCGACCGGAATATGTGTTCGTGTTCACGCGACAGGTCGCTCAATCCTGCGCGACGATTCCGTGGCCGGACGATGCGAGGCTGGTTGTGCTCGACGGCGAAAAGTTCTTGCACCCGGCGCCGACCTTGCTCCACGGGCTGGACGATTTGCGCCGGTATTTCGACAAGACTGCGCGATGAGCGGCGTGCAACGTTTGACCGGGCAGTCGGCGCCGCCTCTGCGCTGTGCGGCGATTCTGGTCGCGGCGCCGGCCTCGGGGCAGGGCAAGACCACCGTCGTTGCGGCGATGGCGCGGATGTTCGCGCGCCGGGGCAAACGGGTGCGGGTGTTCAAGGGCGGGCCGGATTTTCTGGATCCGCAGATCCACGCGATCGCCAGTGGCGCGCCGGTCTACAACCTCGATCTGGGCATGTGCGGCGAGGCCGATGCGCGCTGGCGGCTGAGTGCGGCCGCAGCCGAGGCCGACGTGATCATCGTCGAGGGGGTGATGGGTTTGTTCGACGGCACGCCGTCGAGCGCGGACATCGCCGAGCGCTTCGGTATTCCGGTGATGGCGGTGATCGACGCATCGGCGATGGCGCAGACCTTCGCCGCGGTCGCGCACGGCATGGCGACCTATCGTCCGGGCTTGCCGTTTTCGGGCGTGCTCGCCAACCGGGTCGGCAGCGCCGGGCATTCGGACATGCTGCGCGACGCGCTGCCGGAGGGCATCCGCTGGTATGGGGCACTGCCCCGCGAAGCCGAGGCGGCGCTGCCGGAGCGGCATCTCGGGCTGATGCAGGCGGCGGAGATTCCGGACCTGCTCGCGCGGCTGGACCGCTTCGCCGATGCGCTGGAGCGCACCGGCGCGGGCGCGCTGCCCGAGGCGGTGTGCTTCGACATGGTGCCGCCGCCCGGCCTGCCGCCACTGCTGGCGGGCAAGCGGATCGCGATCGCGCATGATTCGGCCTATGGGTTCATCTATCCCGCCAACCTCGACACCTTGCGGGCGCTGGGGGCTGACTTGTGCTTTTTCTCGCCGCTCGCAGGCGATGCGCTACCCGACGCGGATGCACTGTGGCTGCCGGGTGGTTATCCCGAGTTGCACGGCGGGCGACTGACCGAGCGGGACGATTTGTGGCGGGCGCTTGCTGACTTCACCGACTCCGGGCGCCCGGTGCTGGCCGAGTGCGGCGGCATGATGAGCCTGTTCGACGCCATCGTCGACAAAGAGGGGCAGACGCATCGCTTTGCCGGCGTGTTGCCGGGTCGGGCGGTGCTGCAGCCACGCTTCGTGGCGCTCGGCACCCAGTGGGTCGAACTGCCCGAGGGCACGCTGTCCGGTCACACCTATCACCACTCCCGCACCGAAACCGACCTCGTGCCGCTGCTGCACGCCCGGCGGGGCGACGGCCAACCGGGCGAGGCGGTGTATCGTCGACAGCGGCTGACCGCCTCGTATGTGCATCTGTATTTTCCGTCCAACCCCAAGGCGGTCGCGGCGCTCTTTTCAGGCGCCGAACCCACGGCCGCGCCATCACATCAGGAGGTTTGAACCCCATGGATGAATCCGGCAAGCGTCGTCACGAGGCGCGCATGCAGCGCAAGAAGGCAGTGGTGGATGCCGCGATCGAACGCGCCAGCGAGCAGCGTGGCATTTTTATCGTCATCACTGGCAACGGCAAGGGCAAGACCACGTCGGCCTTCGGCACGCTGTTCCGCGCGCTAGGCCATGGCGAGCGGGTTGGTCTGGTGCAGTTCATCAAGGGTACCCGCAACACCGGCGAGGTGGCCGCGCTCGAACCCTTCGGCGAGGCAGTCGACTACCATGCGATGGCGACCGGCTTTACCTGGGAAACCCAGAACTGGGAGGCGGATCAGCGCGCCGCCGAGACCGCCTGGGCCCACGCCGAGCGCATGCTGGCCGATGCGTCGCGCTTTCTGGTGGTGCTCGACGAGCTCACCTACATGCTGAAATACGGCTATCTCGACACCGCGCGGGTGGTCGAGGCGATTCGCGCGCGGCCGCAGGCGCAAAGCGTGATCGTGACCGGCCGCGCCGCCAAGCCGGAGTTGCTCGAGATCGCCGATACCATCAGCGAGATTGCCGATGTGCGTCATGCCTTCAAGGCGGGCATCAAGGCTCAGGCAGGTGTCGATTTCTGAACCGCAGGTGCGTGCGGTGGCCACCGCCGTGTGGCCCCGCGCGCGCCTGAACGATGTGACCAGGAGGGACTGTCCGCATGCCTGATTTCAGCCAGGCAGAGCGCGATGCCGTGTATCGCGTCATCCATTCGCGCCGCGATGTGCGTCGTGAGTTCCTGCCCGATCCGATTCCGGACAGGGTGCTGGCGCGCATTCTGGACGCGGCCCATCACGCGCCTTCGGTTGGTTTCATGCAGCCCTGGGATTTCATCGTAATCCGCGCCGAGCAGACCCGGCGTGAGGTCCGCGCCGCATTCGAGAGCGCTCATGCCGAAGCGGCGCAGATGTTCGAAGGCGAGCGGCAGGCACAGTACCGGCGCCTCAAGCTCGAAGGCATTCTCGACGCGCCGGTGGGCGTGTGCGTGACCTGCGACCGGTCGCGCCACGGACCGGTGGTGATCGGCCGTACCCACATGCCGCAGATGGATGTCTACAGCACGGTGTGCGCGGTGCAGAACATGTGGCTGGCCGCTCGTGCCGAAGGCATCGGCATGGGCTGGGTGAGCATCTTCGATCCGCTGCGCATCCGCGCGGTGCTGGGTCTGCCGCCGGCGCTGGAGCTGATCGGGTGGATGTGCATGGGCTACGTCGAGGCCTTCCACGCCAAGCCCGACCTCGAGCGCGCCGGATGGCTGCGTCGCATGCCGCTGGAGTCGGTGCTGCATTTCGAGCGTTGGCGGGGCGAACCGCAGGAGGGCGACGCGGCGCTGCTGGCGAGCGTCCAGGCCTTGCGCGCGTCGCGTTGAGATCGGGCTCAGTCGGTCGGGCGCTTGCCGCGGGCAGCCTCGAGAAAACCGCACAGGCGTTCGGCGCCGTCGAGAATACGCGGTGTGTGGCGTTGCAGGATGTCGGGCGGGATGAAATGGAGGTTGCCGGCTTCGGCTGCGGGCAGTCCGGGCCAGTCGCGCCAGGCGTCCAGCCACTCCGGCCGCGCCTCGCCCATGCCGCTGGCGACGATGACTTCCGGCGCCCGGGTCAGCACCGCCTCGACGCCGATGCGCGGAGCGAGCTGGTCGAGTTCGGCGAACACGTTCTCGCCGCCGCACAGCCGGATCACGTCCGAGATCAGGTGCTGGCCATTGACCGTCATCAGTGGCTCGTTCCAGATCTGATAGAACATGCGCACCGTCGGCCGGTGCGCATGGCGTTCGGCGAGCGACTGCCAGCGGGCGCGGAAGGCCGCCGCCGCATCACCCGCGACGTCTCCGGTGCCGGCGAGCAGGCCGAACTGCTCGATGCTGCGTGCGACGCCGGCGAGGTCGCGGGATTCGTTCAGATAGACCGGAATGCCGAGCGCCTCTAGCTTGTCGAGGTGGGCGTGCCGGTTGCCGCTGGCCCAGGCGACGACCAGATCCGGGCGCAGTGCGACGATCGCCTCGAGATCGACGTTGCTGTAGCCGCCTACCTGCGGCAGGGATCTGGCGGCCTCCGGGTAGTCGCTGTAGGCCACCACGCCGACGACGTGTGCGCCGGCGCCGGCGGCGAACAGGACCTCGGTGACGTGCGGTGCGAGGCTTACGATGCGTTCGGCCGGCCCGGCGAGTCGTACAGTGCGGCCGGTGTCGTCGACGACGGTCAGCGGGTCGACCGCGCCGGCGGCGAGGCTGGCGGTCAGTGCGATCAGTGCAACTGCGGCGCGGACGCGTTGGCGTGGATTCATGTGGTTCGGGCCTCGACGGCGGGGACAGATGTCTGGCCTTGGGCGGCTAACAGGCCAGCGGTGGTGGTGAGGGCGGTCTCGAGTCTCTGCCATTCGGCTTCGGTGCCGGGCAGGCCGAAGCGGAGGCGCGGCGGCTGGTCGAAGTGCCGCACGAGGATGCCTAGCCGGGCGAGCGCCGTGTGCCACGGACCCGCGGCCTCGGTCCGCGCCTGACAGAACAGCGCGCACGTGGAGGCTTCGGCCAAGCCGGCTCGGCGCAGCAGGTCGAGCAGGCGCCGGCTTTCGCCCGCCAGCCAGGTGCGAGTGTGCCCCTGCCAGGCGGAGTCGGCCAGCGCTGCACGCGCGACCTCGCGTGCCGGACCGGAAAGCGTCCAGGGGCCCAGTTGTCGGGCCAGTGCATCGCGCAGTGACGCAGGCGCGAGCACGAAGCCCACGCGCGCGCCGGCCAAGCCGAAGAACTTGCCGAGTGAGCGCAGCACCACCAACCCGACCGCCCCGACGTGAGCGGCCAGACTCGCTTCGGGGTACGGGTCGATGAAGGCTTCGTCCACGATCAGCCACCCCCCGCGTCGCGCCAGTCCATCGTGCAGGGCCAGCAGGTCTTCGGGAGCGATGAGCCGGCCAGTCGGATTGTCGGGGTTCACGACCACCACGATGTCGCTCGCGGCGGCCGACGCGAGTGCGTCGGGACCGATGTGGTGAAGCGTGCGTCCTCGCCATGCGTGGGCGTGCTCGGCGTAGGTGGGGCCGACGATGGTCACCCGGTTGCCCGGCAGCACTGCGGGCAGGGCCTGGATCGCAGCCTGGGAGCCGGCCACCGGCAACAAGTCGGCGGTGCCGTAGTATGCGGCCGCGGCGGTCTCGAGCCCGTCGTCGTCCTCAGGCAGGCGGGTCCAAGCCGACAGCGGCAGCGCCGGCGGCGGGTAGGGCCGGGGATTGATGCCGGTGGAAAGGTCCAGCCATGCCGACAGCGGGATGCCGTACTCGCGCGCAGCCTGGCGCAGCCGTCCGCCATGGACGGGGCGCGTATCGTCGGCGACGGGGCCGTCGAGCGCGTCGGTCAAGGGCGTCGCAGGTGCGTTCATCGCGCCCACCCGCCGAGTGCAAGCACGAGCGCGACAGCGCCGAGGACGCAGACCCACAGCAGCATGCCGCGTCGGGTCAGTTCGAGCGCGCCAGTGAGTGCGAGTACGTCGGGTACCGGACCGCAGCCGAGCGGCGGGCGCGCTTGGGTTTCGCCGTGGTAACGGGCCGCGCCACCGAGGCTGACGCCGAGGGCGCCGGCGCCGGCGGCCATGACCGGGCCCGCATTCGGGCTTTTCCAGGCCCCGGCCTGGGTCCTCCAGCAAGTCAGCGCGTTGCGCGTGTGACCGAGCATGGCATAGGTCAGCGCGGTCAGGCGGGCCGGCAGCCAGCCGAGCACGTCGTCCGCGCGCGCGGCGACACGCCCGAACAGCGCGTAGCGTCGATTCCGGTAACCCCACATTGCATCCAGCGTGTTCGCGAGCCGGAACAGCAGTGCCCCCGGACCGCCAAGCAGCATGAACCAGAAGATCGCGCCGAAGATCGCGTCATGTCCGTTCTCGAGCACCGACTCGACCCCGGCGGCGGCCACTTCCGCCTCGCTGAGGTCGGCAGTGTCACGACTGACGATGTAGGATACGGCGCGGCGCGCTTCGTCGAGACGGCCAAGTTCGAGTGGTGTCGTGATCGCCTGTGCATGCGCGGCGAGGCTGTGTGCGCCGACGGCGAAGTACAGCAGCGCGATGTCGGTGACCCAGTGGGCGAGCGGGTGCGCCTCGCGCAGGAGCGCCGCGACGGCCACCGCCGGTACGACGGCCACCAGCCACGCGACCGCGCCCGCGGTCACGCTGTCGCCGAGCAGGCGTCGCGTGAGCGTCTCGAGCAGATTTGCGAACCGGCCGAATCCGACCAGCGGATGCCAGCGGCGCGGCTCGCCGAGCAAACGGTCCGCGCACAGCGCGGCCACGAGTTTGAGGAACAGCATCGACATGAACGCCGGTGATATAGGCCGCCGCAGGGAGCCGGGCGACACAGCTAAATGGGAGAGTATACGTGAGTGAAAGCGCAAAGCCGCCGTCCGCCGGTCCATCGAACGAACTGAGGCTCGGGCCCGCCCGATCCGATCCGGCGCATGTGCTCGCGCTGATGGTTCAGGGCACCACCTCCGATGCGGGCAAGAGCACGCTAGTGGCCGGACTCGCGCGGGTGCTGGTACGCCGGGGGCTGCGGGTCGCGCCGTTCAAGCCGCAGAACATGGCGCTCAATTCCGCTGTCACCATCGATGGTGGGGAGATCGGTCGCGCGCAGGCCCTGCAGGCCCTGGCTGCCGGCATCGAGCCGCACACCGACTTCAACCCGGTGCTGCTGAAGCCATCCACCGACGTCGGCGCCCAAGTGATCATTCACGGCAAGGTGCATGCTCAATTGTCGGCTAGCGCCTACCATGCGTTCAAGCCGCTGGCGATGCAGGCGGTGATGGCGTCCTGGCGTCGTCTGTGCGAGCGTTACGCATGCGTGTTGGTGGAAGGCGCGGGCAGTCCGGCCGAGATCAACCTGCGCGACCGCGATATCGCCAACATGGGTTTCGCCGAGGCGGCCGATGTGCCGGTGATCATCGTCGCCGACATCGACAAGGGCGGTGTTTTCGCGCATCTGGTCGGGACGCTGGAGCTGCTGTCCGCGAGCGAGCAGGCGCGGGTGCTGGGGTTCGTGATCAACCGTTTTCGAGGCGATCCGGCACTGCTGAAATCGGGGCTGGAGTGGCTGGAACAGCGCACCGGCCGGCCGGTCTTCGGCGTGCTGCCGTACCTGCATGGCCTCTTCCTGGATGCCGAGGATGCGATCGATGACGCCCGGCGGTCCAAGCCCGAGGCCCGGTTTCGGGCGATCGCGCCAGCGATGCCCCGGGTGTCGAACCACACCGATCTGGATGCGCTGCGCCTGCACCCGGAGGTCGATTTTTCATGGGTCGGGCCGGGACAGTCGATCCCCGCAGTGGATCTGGTGGTGCTACCGGGGTCCAAGAGCGTGATCGCCGACCTCGCTTGGTTGCGCGCGCAGGGATGGGAGAATTACCTCGCGCGCCATCTGCGATACGGCGGCAAGGTGCTGGGGCTGTGCGGCGGCTACCAGATGCTGGGCCGCCATATCCGGGATCCGCACCGGCTGGAAGGTCAGGCGGCCGCGGGCGAGGGATTCGGCTGGCTGAACCTGGACAGCACGCTGGAGCGGGACAAGCAATTGCGACGCGTCTCTGGTCGGCTGACCTTCGGGGCGGCAAGGGTGGAAGGGTACGAGATTCATCTCGGAACCAGTGCGGGTCCGGCGTCGGAACGGCCTCTGGTGAAACTCGACGATGGTCGTGCGGATGGCGTGATCTCGGACGACGGCCTGGTTGCCGGCACCTATGTACACGGGCTGCTCGATCATCCGGAGGCGCTGAGTGCGATGCTGGATTGGGCCGGACTGACGCGGCCCGGGCGGTCCGATCTGGGCCAGCGACGCGAAGCCGACCTCGAGCGGCTCGCCGACGCGATCGAAGCGCATCTCGACGTGGATGGCCTGCTCGCCGCCACGCGGGCCTTCGCCGCGGGCGCCTAGTGCAGAGGTCCACGCTGTTCGAGCCTTATGCTAAGCGCATGTCGAGTGGAAAAGCTCAGCGCCTTCCGCCGTGTGAGCCCTGACCAGCGCGGCGGCGCCGGGTGCATCGTCGTGGATGCATCCGGCGCCGTTGCAGTGGCGGCTTGACTCAGCGCGTCGCCTGTCCGACGGTCAGCCGATCGCGCAGCTGTTCCAGCGATTTCTCTCCGATTCCAGGTACCCGCACCAGATCATCGACCGATGCGAATGGGCCGTTCTCGGAACGATACCTGACGATCGCACTGGCCTTGGACGGGCCGATGCCCTTCACCTGCTCGAGCGTCGCGGGCTCGGCGGTGTTGATGTCGACCGGTTCTACGGCGAGGGCATGCAGCGGCGAAACAAGCAAGGCGAAAAGGATTGCGCGAATCAACTTACCCATGACGATCTCCCAGAAAATGTAAATGCCATATGGCAAACGGATTTTCGTTCGATGTTCTGGAAAATGTCAAGTAGATATTCGTATTGAATCGACGCCGATCTGCCGAGGCTGCATCCGCGATCGGTGGCATCAACAAAAAAGCCCGACCTCGTGACGAGATCGGGCCTCCGAGCCGGTGGCAACGCCCGAAGGCGTGCTACAGGCGGCTGTCAGTGGTTACGCGTGCCCGACTTGCCGGCGAACAGTGCCGCCCGGGGTGCCGCACGACCCGGCGTGGCGGGTCGGTTGGCGCGCGCTGCGCCGCTCGAGGCAGGCTTGCTCGCCGCCGGCCGGCGCTCGTCGGTCGGTCGTTTGGTTTCGCTGCGTGCCGGGTTCGGTCGGCCCCCGCCCGACCGCGGCGCGTTTGCGCGCGAGCGGTCGCCGCGATTCTGCGTGCCGGGGCCGGAACGGCCGTGCTCGACACCATGATCGGCATCATTGGCCGAAGGGGTGAAGTCCGATGCGGTGGCCCGGTCGATGCGCTGCTTGATCAGGCGTTCGATGCCGGCCAGATGCTTGACCTCCTCGCCGTCGACCAGCGAGATCGCATGGCCCGGGCTGCCGGCCCGTCCGGTGCGCCCGATGCGGTGCACATAATCCTCGGCGATGTTGGGCAATTCGAAGTTGACCACGTGAGGCAGTTGCTCGATGTCCAGGCCGCGTGCGGCGATGTCGGTGGCCACCAGGATGGGCAGGGAGCCGTCCTTGAATTCGGACAGCGCGCGGGTGCGAGCCGCCTGGCTCTTGTTGCCGTGAATCGCTGCCGCAGCGATGCCGCGCTTGAGCAGGTATTCGGCGAGCTTGTTGGCGCCGTGCTTGGTGCGGGTGAAGACCAGCACCTGATCCCAGCCGTTCTGTTTGACCAGATGGGCCAGCAGTTCGCGCTTCTGCTTCTGTGCGATCAGGTAGACCGACTGCGAAACGAGTTCGGAGGTGGTGTTGCGCCGCGCGACCTCGACGCAGCCGGGATTGTTCAGCAGCCCGTTCGCGAGTGCGCGGATCTCATCCGAGAAGGTCGCCGAGAACAGCAGGTTCTGGCGCTGTTTCGGCAGCAGCGCGAGCACCTTGCGGATGTCGCGGATGAAGCCCATGTCGAGCATGCGGTCGGCTTCGTCCAGCACGAGGATCTCGACCCCGGACAGGTCGACCGTCTTCTGGCCGACGTGATCTAGCAGACGGCCGGGCGTGGCGACGAGGATGTCCAGCGGCTTGCGCAACTGTGCAAACTGGGGATTGATGTTGACCCCGCCGAATATCACCATCGAGGCGAGCGGCAGATGTTTGCCGTAGGTTTCTACCGACTCCTGCACCTGCGCTGCCAGTTCGCGGGTCGGCGTCAGGATCAGGCAACGCGGTCGCCCGGGCATAGCCTTGCCGGGGCGCGGTGTCATCAGGCGGTGCAGGATGGGCAGCGTGAATCCGGCGGTCTTGCCGGTGCCGGTCTGGGCCGCCGCGAGCAGGTCACCGCCGGCCAGCACCATCGGGATGGCTTGCGCCTGGATCGGGGTGGGCACGGTATAGCCGGCATCGGCCACGGCGCGCAAAAGGGGTTCGGCCAGTCCAAGACCAGCGAATTCGTTTGTGTTCGACATTGTTCGTATAGCTCCAGCGACGGCCTGTCGCTCAAGCTGAGTGACACCAATCGAGGCGGGCGGGTGTTGGACCGGAGTGCGGTCCGGAGGGTGGTGTGGCCGATTGGTCAGGCTCACAGCTTCGCCATTGTACTGACTTTGTTGCGCAATGCAGCATATAACTTTGAACGGCGTTGCGGCTGGGTCACGACAGGCCCGTTATTACCTTTGCGCAATTCAACTCGGTGGTCGATGCCGGTATAGTCCGGAAACATTCTAGGAGGCTGTCGGACTTGAGCGATCGTCACGAGCCGGGTGGGAAAGCGAGGACAGAACTGGTCGATTTTGAGGCGCATAGTGGCTCTATGCAACGAAAAATCGGGCAGCTATGGACCGCTTCTCCCACCGGCGCAGTAGATCAGCCTCAAGTCCGACAGCCTCCTATGGCAAAGAGGGGGACGCGCCTGTGAGTGCTGGCCAACGCGATCTGATCGCCACCCGTGTTCGCCTGTCCCGTAGCCTCGGCGTGCGCGCCCTCGTCTGTCTGCTGGCGCTGTCCGGTTTGGGCGGGGCGTCGATCGTGCTGGCGGCGTTTGCATCGTGGCACGGCATTCACGCGATCGTCGGTGCCGATTTTGCCCAAGGCGTGCTGCTGACGATGTTGGCGTTGGTGATGCTGTTCATCGGAGCCACATGTGGTCACTGGCTGCGGGCGCCCGCCCCGCCGCCCCGGGGGGTGCTGTTGCCCTATGATGCTGCGCCGTCCCTGCATCGTTTCATCGAGCGCGTCGGCAGGCACTTCGGCTTTCCGGCGTTCGACGCGGTGTGGATGACCGGGGACATGAATGCCACAGTCGTGCAACGACCGCGCTGGGGCTGGGTCGGACCGATGCAGACCCACCTGCTGTTGGGGCTTCCCCTCGCGCACAGCCTGTCCGACCGGCAACTGGCCGGCGTGCTTGCGCACGAGTTCGGCCACCTTCATCGTCAGCGCTGCGGTATCGGTGCCTGGGGCTGTCATCTGCGCGCCTGGTGGTTCCGGGCGCTCGATCGCATCATCGAGGATCTGCCGGGGCCGCTCGCATGCTGGCTGGACCAGGCATCCACGGCGAACCTCGCCGACGCGATGCGGCTTGCGCGCCTGGAGGAGTTCGAGGCCGATCACGCGGCCGCGTCGGTCGCGGGGCGGCATCTGATTGGCGAGGTGCTGATCGAGGTGGCGCTGAAGGAACGTTTCCTGATCGACGACTACTGGACCAAGGTCATGGCGCAGAGTGCCCACCTGCCGTCGCCCTCGATCCGGCCGTATCGCGAGATGGGGCTGGGCATGGCCGCGGGTTTCAGACGGCCAGAGGACGGTTCCCTGCCGCAGCATGCAGCTGGCTTCGACCCCGATGTCGCCGCGTTCGACCCGCACCCGCCGCTCGAGGCACGCCTGAAGCGTCTCGGCCTGTCGCATGTGAATCCGGTCGCCGGGGAGGCGTCGGTGGCCGACAACCACCTGGCCATGTTGCTGCCGACGCTCGCGCTGGTCTTCGATCGCGCCTGGTGGGCCGATACGCGTCGTCAGTGGCGCCACCGCTATCGGGATCCGACAGCCTCCTAGTGGCGACACAGATGGCCGGTGATGCGGGGCGCCAGGCCGACGATTCGCTGGGCCGGGCCCGAGGGCAGCCGGGCCTCCCGGCCCGCATCGTCCATGATGCTGATCCCGGCCGCCGTCGCGCAGCCGGATGCGACGACGAAAGCGAGGTCTGTCGCCGCGCGGATCACGCCGAGGCGACCTCGCCGCGGGCGTTGGCGATGCGGGCGAGTGCCTTGCGTCCGCTGTCGATGTGCGTGCGCATCTCCCGCTCGGTCCGTTCCGGGTCCCGGGCCAGCAGGGCGCCGAGAATGGCCCGGTGCTCGCTCAAGGATTGCTCCAGTCGCCCCGCGCTGAACAGCGAGTGATGGCGGGACAGCTTGATGACCTGTCTCAGATCGCCGATGACCTGCAGCAACCAGCGATTGTCCGCGATGTCCTGCAGCGCGCGATGGAAAGCCTGATTGGCCTCGAAGAAGCCATCGATGTCCTTGGTGCGCGCCGCTGCCTCGAGCTGCGCGTGGATGCGCTCGAGTTCGGCACGGTCTGCGTCGGTGGCGCGCGCGGCAGCGTCCCGCGCGCATTGCCCTTCCAGCAGCCGCATGATGCTGAAGATGTCGTCGAGGTCGCGCTCCGAGATCTCGGTCACGTAGCAGCCACGGCGCGGTTTCAGCGTCACCAGGCCTTCGGAGGCGAGCACCTTGAGGGCCTCCCTCAGCGGCGTGCGCGAGATCCCGTAATGTTCGGCCAGGGCCTGCTCATCGACCCAGGTGCCGGGCTTGAGTTCGTGCGAGAAGATGCGTTGTCGGAGTCGTTCGGCGACCTCCTGGTACAGCGCGAGCGGAGCGATTCTGGACGAGTTCATGGACGTGGATCGATTCGCTTGATGGTTAACAGTTTCGGTGCAACCCGATTGCGTGCATTCCTTGGCTCGGGTGCAACCCGTTTTTGGCAGCACTTGACGCGATGATCTACATGCAGGTTGCTTTCATAATTATGGATAAAGTATTATCTCACCGTTGAAGCAAGTCAAGTTTCGGGGTGTGACGCAGAAAGAGGGAGGTCCGAAGCCTTGGGCCGGGAGAGGGGCGCGTCACACCCCGGGCGTCGACGGCCACTCGCAACCCGTGTTGCGAGTGGCCTGTTCGTCGCACGGCAAATCCCATATTCTGAAAGCTGCAGCGCTGCGGCGAGTCATTGTGAGGTACATCATGTCCAAATCTGATTATCCTGCCTGCCCGGAACCCGATCTCGAGGCCTGGAAAAAGGCGGCTGCCAAGCATTCGCCCGGTGGCGAGCCGGGAAACCTGGTCTGGAAGACGCCGGAGGGCCTCGAGGTCAAGCCCTTGTATACCGCGGCTGACGTGGCCGGTCTGCCGTTCGCTGATACCTTGCCTGGCTTCGAGCCCTATGTCCGGGGCCCGCAGCCGACCATGTATTCGGTCAAGCCGTGGACCATACGCCAGTACGCCGGCTTCTCAACGGCCGAGGCGTCGAACGCGTTCTATCGCAGGGCGCTCGCCGCGGGCGGCCAGGGCGTGTCGGTGGCCTTCGACCTCGCGACCCACCGTGGTTACGATTCGGATCATCCGCGCGTGACCGGTGACGTCGGCAAGGCAGGTGTGGCGATCGATTCGGTCGAGGACATGAAGATCCTGTTCGACAGCATTCCGCTCGACAAGGTGTCGGTGTCGATGACGATGAACGGCGCGGTGCTGCCGATCCTGGCCGGGTACATCGTCGCGGCCGAAGAGCAGGGCGTGAGCCAGGACAAGTTGTCGGGCACGATCCAGAACGACATCCTCAAAGAGTTCATGGTGCGGAACACCTACATCTATCCGCCCACCCCGTCGATGAAGATCATCGCCGACATCTTCGGCTACACCGCGCAGCACATGCCGAAGTTCAACAGCATCTCGATTTCCGGCTACCACATCCAGGAGGCGGGCGCGAACCAGGCGATCGAACTCGCCTTCACGCTGGCCGACGGCCTGGAGTACGTGCGCACCGGCATCAACTCCGGCATGGACGTCGACACCTTCGCCGGGCGCCTGTCCTTCTTCTGGGCGGTGGGGATGAACTTCTACCTCGAGATCGCCAAGATGCGCGCCGCGCGTCTGCTGTGGTGGCGGATCATGAAGCAGTTCAATCCCAAGAGCCAGAAATCGATGATGCTGCGCACGCACTCGCAGACCTCGGGCTGGTCGCTGACCGAGCAGGATCCCTACAACAACGTGGTGCGCACCACGATCGAGGCGATGGCGGCGGTGTTTGGCGGCACCCAGTCGCTGCACACGAATGCGCTCGACGAAGCGATTGCGCTGCCGACCGAGTTCTCGGCCCGCATCGCGCGCAACACGCAGATCATCATCCAGGAAGAGACGCACATCTGTAACGTGGTCGATCCGTGGGCCGGCTCCTACATGATGGAAAAGCTCACCCAGGACATGGCCGACAAGGCCTGGGCCCTGATCGAGGAGATCGAGGCCATGGGCGGCATGACCAAGGCGGTGGAGAGCGGCTGGGCCAAGATGAAGGTCGAGGAGTGCGCCGCCGACAAGCAGGCACGCATCGATTCGGGCAAGGACGTCATCGTCGGCGTGAACAAGTACAAGCTCGCCAAGGAAGACCCGATCGAGATCCTGGACATCGACAACCATGCGGTACGGGAGTCGCAGATCGCGCGCCTGGCCAGTGTGCGTGCCAGTCGCGATGCGGCTGCGGTCGACGCCGCGCTGGCGGCGCTGACCGCGTGTGCCGAAACCGGTCAGGGCAACCTGCTCGATCTGGCAGTCAAGGCGATGCGGGTGCGGGCGACCGTGGGTGAGATATCGGATGCGCTGGAAAAGGTGTGGGGGCGCTATCGTGCCAACCCGCAGGCCGTTTCCGGTGTCTATGGAGCGGTCGTGGAAAACGATGCCGACTGGAAGGAATTGAAGGTCGACATCGAGGCCTTCGTCGCGGAAGAGGGCCGTCGTCCCCGCATCATGATCGCGAAGCTCGGTCAGGACGGTCATGACCGGGGCGCCAAGGTGGTCGCGTCGGCCTTCGCCGACCTCGGTTTCGACATCGACGTCGGCCCGCTCTTCCAGACGCCAGAAGAGGTTGCGCGACATGCGGTCGAAAACGACGTGCATGCGGTCGGCTGCTCCAGCCTCGCGGCCGGTCACAAGACACTGGTGCCGGCGGTGATCGACGGACTGAAGGCGCTCGGTGCAGATGACGTGATCGTGTTCGTTGGCGGCGTGATTCCGGCCCAGGACTACGACATGCTGTACCAGGCGGGCGCCAAGGGCATCTTCGGGCCGGGCACCCCGATTCCGAAGGCCGCGCGCGACGTGCTGAAGGCGATCCGGGCGGCGCGCCGCCCGGCCTGAGTGCGAGCGTGGAACGCATGGCGCACATGGACGCGATGCCGCATCAGGCGGCCTGCGAATCGTCGAGCGATGCCGACAGGCATCTCGTCGATGGGCTGCTCGCCGGCCAGTTGCGGCCGCTCGCAAAAACGATCACGCTGATCGAGTCGCAGCGCGACGAACACCGGGCGCGTGCGCGCGCGGTGCTCGAGGCCTTGCTGCCGCATACCGGCAACGCGATCCGGGTGGGCATCTCGGGGGTGCCCGGTGTCGGCAAGTCGACCTTCATCGAGGCGCTAGGGCTTTATCTGATCGAACAGGGCCATCGGGTCGCGGTGCTGGCGGTCGATCCGTCGTCGTCGGTCAGCGGCGGCTCCATTCTGGGGGACAAGACCCGCATGGAACTGCTGTCCCAGCGCCCCGAGGCCTACATCCGGCCGAGCCCGTCATCCGGTTCGCTCGGCGGGGTGGCCGAGAAGACGCGGGAGACGATGCTGGTGTGCGAGGCGGCCGGCTTCGACGTCATCATCGTCGAAACGGTCGGCGTCGGCCAGTCGGAGACTGCGGTGGCGGGCATGACCGACATCTTCTGCCTGCTGCAGTTGCCCAATGCCGGCGACGACCTGCAGGCGATCAAGAAAGGGATCATGGAGATCGCCGATCTGATCGTGATCAACAAGGCCGACATCGACGGCACGGCTGCGATGCGTGCGCAGTCGCAGATGAAGACCGCGCTGCACATGCTGCGGCCGGCGAGTCCGAACTGGAGCCCACCGGTGCTGACCATGTCGGCGCTGAGAAAGGACGGCATCCAGGCCTTCTGGGACACGGTGCGCAAGTATCGAGACACGATGCAGGCCAGCGGCGAGTTCGCATCCAAGCGCAAGCACCAGGCGCTGGCGTGGATGTGGGAACTGATCGATGCCGGATTGCGCAACCGCTTTCGCAATCATCCGGAGGTCAGGGCAGATCTGCCGGCGCTGCAGGCGGCGGTCGGGGCAGGCGAAACCACGCCGACGGTGGCGGCCCTGCAGTTGCTGGGCCACTTGAACAGTTAGTACCCAACAGACCGGAGCGCTCGCATTGCGCATGACGCTCCACAGGATCAATCACGGAGAACATCGATGCAGGAAATCATTCGACAACTGGACGAGAAGCGCCGCAAGGCCGCCCTCGGTGGCGGTCAGAAGCGTATCGACGCTCAGCATGCCAAGGGCAAGCTGACTGCGCGCGAGCGCATCGAACTGCTGCTCGACGAGGGCAGCTTCGAAGAGTGGGACATGTTCAAGGAGCATCGCTGCACCGACTTCGGCATGGACCAGGAGACGGTGCCGGGCGATGGCGTGGTGACCGGCTACGGCACGGTCAACGGGCGCCTCGTGTTCGTGTTCAGCCAGGATTTCACCGTGTTCGGCGGTTCGCTGTCCGAGACCCACGCCGAGAAGATCTGCAAGGTCATGGATCACGCGATGAAGGTCGGTGCGCCGGTGATCGGCCTGAACGACTCGGGTGGCGCGCGCATCCAGGAAGGCGTCGATTCGCTAGGCGGCTATGCAGACGTGTTCCAGCGCAACGTGATGGCCTCGGGCGTGATTCCGCAAATCTCGATGATCATGGGGCCATGCGCCGGCGGTGCGGTGTACTCGCCGGCGATGACCGACTTCATCTTCATGGTCAAGGACTCGAGCTACATGTTCGTGACCGGTCCCGAGGTCGTGAAGACGGTGACCCACGAATCGGTGACCGCGGAGGAACTCGGCGGTGCGGTCACGCACACCACCCGCTCGGGCGTGGCCGACCTCGCCTGCGAGAACGATGTCGAGGCGCTGGCGCAACTGCGCCGTTTCATCGATTTCCTGCCCCTGTCCAACCGCGAGAAACCGCCGGTGCGCCCGACCGCCGATCCAGCCGACCGCATGGACGACTCGCTTGATACGCTGGTGCCCGCCAATCCCAACCAGCCCTACGACATCAAGGAACTGATCACCAAGGTGGTGGACGAGGGCGATTTCTTCGAGATCCAGCCGGATCATGCGAAGAACATCGTGATCGGCTTCGGCCGCATGGAAGGTCAGACGGTCGGCTTCGTCGCGAACAACCCGCTGGTGCTGGCCGGTTGTCTGGACATCAAGAGTTCGATCAAGGCTGCGCGCTTCGTCCGTTTCTGCGACGCCTTCAATATTCCGGTGGTCACCTTCGTCGATGTGCCGGGCTTCATGCCGGGCACCAGCCAGGAATACGGCGGCATCATCAAGCATGGGGCGAAGCTGCTGTACGCGTACGCCGAGTGCACCGTGCCCAAGGTCACGCTGATCACGCGCAAGGCCTATGGCGGCGCCTATGACGTGATGAGCTCCAAGCACCTGCGCGGCGACGTCAATCTCGCCTGGCCGACCGCCGAGATCGCGGTGATGGGCCCCAAGGGCGCGGTCGAGATCATCTTCCGCGAGGAGAAGAACGACCCGGAGAAGATCGCCGGGCGCGAGGCAATGTACAAGGAGAAGTTCGCGAATCCGTTTGTCGCCGCCCACCGCGGCTTCATCGACGACGTGATCATGCCGCATGCGACCCGCAAGCGTATCTGCCGCTCGATCGCGATGCTGCGCGACAAACAGCTCGACAATCCATGGCGCAAGCACGGGAACATCCCGCTCTGACCGACATGGACGTCATTATCGAATCCGAACTGACCTGCCCTCATTGTGGGCATCGCAGTATCGAGCGCATGCCCGAGGATGCGTGCCTGTATTTGCACGAATGCCCAGCGTGCAAAGCGCTCTTGCGGCCGAAGCAAGGCGATTGCTGTGTGTTCTGCTCCTACGGTTCGGTTCCGTGTCCGCCTATTCAACGAAACCCGCGGCAAAATCGCTGCGGTTGAACGAGGAATGACTCGTATGTTCAAGAAAATTCTGATAGCGAACAGAGGCGAGATCGCCTGCCGCGTCATCAAGACCGCCCGCACGATGGGCATCAAGACGGTCGCGGTGTATTCCGAGGCCGATGCCGCCGCGCTGCACGTGGAACTGGCCGACGAGGCGGTGTGCATCGGGCCGGCGCCGTCCAAGGAGTCCTATCTGCTGATGGACAGGATCATCGCCGCGTGCAAGCAGACCGGCGCCGAGGCGGTCCATCCGGGCTACGGTTTCTTGTCGGAGAACGCCGAGTTTTCCCGCCGCCTGGAAGAAGAGGGCATCAAGTTCATCGGTCCCAAGCATTACTCGGTCGCCAAGATGGGCGACAAGATCGAGTCGAAGAAGCTCGCCATCGCAGCCCAGGTCAACACCATCCCCGGGTACAACGACGCGATCGACGGGCCGGAGCAGGCGGTCGAGATCGCCAGGGGCATCGGCTACCCGGTGATGATCAAGGCGTCGGCCGGTGGCGGTGGCAAGGGGCTGCGTGTCGCATTCGACGACGAGGAGGCCTTCGAGGGCTTCTCCGCGTGCGTGAATGAAGCGAAGAACGCGTTCGGCGACGATCGTGTGTTCATCGAGAAGTACGTGCTCGAGCCGCGCCATATCGAGATCCAGGTGCTCGGCGACAGCCACGGCAATTACGTGTATCTGAACGAACGCGACTGCTCGATCCAGCGCCGTCACCAGAAGGTCATCGAGGAGGCACCGTCGCCCTTCGTCGATCCCGACATGCGCCGGGCCATGGGCGAGCAGGCGGTGGCGCTGGCCCGGGCGGTGGATTACGAATCGGCCGGTACGGTCGAGTTCGTCGTGTCCGGGGCGACCAAGGAGTTCTACTTCCTCGAGATGAACACCCGCCTGCAGGTCGAACACCCTGTCACCGAACTGATTACCGGTCTGGACCTGGTCGAGCAGATGATCCGGGTCGCGGCCGGTGAGAAACTGTCGATCACGCAAGCGGATATCGGCATCAACGGCTGGGCGATGGAGTGCCGGATCAACGCCGAGGACCCGTTCCGCGGCTTCCTGCCCTCGACCGGCCGCCTGGTCAAGTTTCGGCCGCCGGCCGAGGTGGACGGCCAGCTCAGGGTGGATACCGGCGTGTTCGAAGGCGGCGAGATCTCGATGTTCTACGATTCGATGATCGCGAAGCTGATCACGCACGGCGTCAATCGCGACCAGGCGATCGAGCGCATGCGCGAGGCGCTCAATGCCTTCGTGATCCGCGGCATCAGTTCCAACATCCCGTTCCAGGCTGCGCTGCTGCAGCATCCGGTCTTCATCTCGGGCGACTTCAACACCGGTTTCATCGCGGAGCAGTACCCGACGGGTTTCGATGCGAAGATGGTTCCGCACGACGATCCGATGCTGTTCGTCGCGGCCGCGGTCGCGCTGCACCGGCGCTACGAGGACAGGCGTGCGCTGATCTCCGGGCAGATGCCCGGGCACGAGCGGGTCGTCGGCGACGATTTCACGGTGATCCGTGGTGAAGAGCGCACGCTGGTTAGTGTGACGCCGGCCGAAGGGGGTTACGACCTGCAGATCGGCAGCGAACTGTTTGCGGTGCGCAGCGACTGGCAGTTCGGCGAGATCCTGATGCACGGCACCTTGAACGGAAAGCCGTTCACGCTGCAGGTCGCGCGCGACGGTCTGCAGTATCTTCTGAGCCATAACGGCACGCAGGCCAGCCTGCTGGTGATGAGCGCACGGTGGGCCGAACTGCAGGCGGTGATGCCGGTCAAGCTGCCGCCCGACATGTCGAAGTTCCTGCTCTCGCCGATGCCGGGTCTGCTGCGGGAAGTGACGGTCAGCGAAGGGCAGGAGGTCAAGGCCGGCGAGAAACTCGCGGTGATCGAGGCGATGAAGATGGAAAACGTGCTCAAGGCCGAGCAGGACGGCAAGGTCAGGAAGGTCGTCGCGCGACCCGGTGCGAGCCTGTCGGTCGATGAGATCATCGTCGAGTTCGAATGAACGATTCATAGCAGCACCGACATCGAACAGCCTGCGAAAGCAGGCTGTTCTGCTTATGGGCGCGAACGGGCGTAGGTCTCACCGTCCCGGCGTCGAGGAACTTTTCGCGGATTCGGTCGGTCATATTTGCGCAAACATTCTTGATCGAATAACATGCGTCACACTTCGCGTCACTGACGACCGTCGGTGACGCCTTGAATGCCGGCAGCGGACCACGTCTTACCCCTTGTCCGCCCGAGCTGTCGGCAGATGACCGTCCCGCAGGAACCGAACACTGAGTGCGTGCCCATGGGCAGGCACGGGGGTGTCGAGTCGGCGGGCATAAAAGGAGAAGACAGCATGAGTGCTCAGCTCTCGCCCCTCGTCTGGAAGCCGACGATCAAGTACTCCGGCAAGTTCGAGAACGTGCCATTCAAGGTCTACACCCAGCGCGACATCGATCGCATCGCACAGTTGAACCGGCTCAGCGAAGCGCAGCGGTTCGAGATGAAGGTCGTTTCGTCTGTGCTGCCCTTCAGGGTCAATCAGTATGTCATCGACGAACTGATCGACTGGGACAGGGTCCCGGCCGATCCCATCTTTCAGCTGACCTTTCCGCAGCGGGGCATGCTCGACGCGGCCCATTACGACCGGATCGCCGAACTGCTGACCCAGGGCGCGGACAAGAAGGTGCTCGAGGCCGCCGTGGACGAGATCCGGCATGCACTCAACCCGCATCCGGCCGACCAGATCGAAATGAACATTCCGCGCGATGACGAGGGGCACCGGCTGGACGGCATCCAGCATAAATACCGTGAGACGGTGTTGTTCTTCCCCAGCCAGGGGCAGACCTGCCACAGCTATTGCACCTTCTGCTTCCGATGGGCCCAGTTCGTGGGCGACAAGGCTTTGCGCATCGCGAGTTCGGAGGCGACGAGCCTGCATGCGTATCTGCGCGCCCACCCCGAGGTGTCGGACCTGTTGGTGACCGGCGGAGATCCGATGGTGATGAAGACCTCGCATCTGGCGAGCTACCTTGAGCCACTGCTGGAGCCCGAGTTCGATCACATCCAGACCATACGCATCGGTACGAAGGCGCTGACCTTCTGGCCGCATCGCTTTCTCGGAGCGGAAGATGCGGACGATCTGATCCGTCTGCTCGAGCGCGTGGTCGAATCGGGCAAGCAGGTCGCGATCATGGCGCATTACAACCACTGGAAGGAACTGGATACCGAAGCGGCGCAGGCGGCGATCCGTCGCGTCCGTGGCACGGGTGCGGTGATCCGTTCGCAGGGTCCGTTGCTTGCGCACATCAACGACGATCCGGACGTCTGGGCGAAGATGTGGAAGCTTCAGGTCAGGCTCGGCATCATTCCCTATTACATGTTCGTCGAACGCGACACCGGCGCGCAGCATTACTTCGAGGTGCCGCTGGTGCGCGCCTGGGAGATCTATCGGACCGCGATGCAGCAGGTGTCCGGGCTGTCGCGCACCGCGCGCGGGCCGAGCATGAGTGCGAGCCCGGGCAAGGTCGAGGTGCAGGGCGTGACCGAGGTCGCCGGCGAGAAGGTGTTCGTGCTGCGCTTCATACAGGGGCGGAATCCGGACTGGGTGCAACGACCCTTCTTCGCGAAGTTCGATGAAAAGGCGACCTGGCTGAATCACCTGAAGCCGGCGTTCAGCGAGGAGAAGTGGTTCTGGGAGGACGAGTACGAAGCCATCCGCAGGGAGCGTCGCAGCGCGGCCTGAGCAGTCTGGTCGAGCGCGATAAAGGGCCTGCTATTGCGTTCTCTTTTTGCATTGGCGGCTGCTAAGATGCATTGATCGAAGTCCTCAGGGAGCGGCCGCATGGATTTTCGCAAGGGCAGGGAAAGCCAGAACGTCGAGGACCGGCGTGGGCAGGGCGGACCAAGGCTGGGCGGGCGTGGCGGACGGATCGGTATCGGCACGATCGTGCTGGTGCTGGTGGCGATGTATTTCGGGATAGATCCGAGCGTGGTGCTCAATACCGGAATGTTGGAGCCTCCGGCGATCGAATCACCCGGACCGGGCGCGCCAAGGCCGGCGGCCGAGAATGAAGCGGCGCGATTCGTGTCGATGGTGCTGGCCGACACCGAGGACACCTGGGGACCGATCTTCCGCGCCGGTGGCGCGCGCTATCAGGAGCCGCAGCTGGTGCTCTACACCGGCGTCACGCGTAGCGCCTGCGGCGTCGGTCAGGCGCAGATGGGGCCGTTCTACTGTCCCGCCGACGGCAAGGTCTACCTCGACCTATCCTTTTTCGACGAACTTCACCACCGCTTCGGCGCTCCTGGCGACTTTGCCCAGGCCTATGTGATCGCGCACGAGATCGGTCATCATGTGCAGAACCTGCTTGGCATTTCGGACAAGGTGCAGCAGGCGCGCCGGCGCGTGTCCGAGCGCGAGGCCAACCAGCTCTCGGTACGGCTCGAGCTGCAGGCTGACTGTCTCGCGGGCGTGTGGGCGCATCACGCCGAGCGTAGCCGTCAGGTACTCGAGGCGGGCGATGTGGAGGAGGGAATGGCGGCGGCGAGCGCGATCGGCGACGACCGCCTTCAGAAGCAGGCGCAGGGCTACGCGGTGCCGGACAGTTTCACCCATGGCAGCGCTGCGCAGCGCGTGCGCTGGTTCCGCACCGGTTTGCAGCGCGGGGAAATGGACGCCTGCGACACCTTTTCGGCGCCCGTACTGTAGAAAAAGGCAAAAAGCCGGCGGCCGGCGTCGGTTCTGGATCGTCTGCAATTCCAGCGCCGCGCCCAGGTGCCCTCGCGGCAGTCTTCAGGGCTGCCGACGCACGCTTGCGCGAGCGGGAAAGATGTAGGCGCTCAGCCGGCCAGTCGTGCGAAGGCATCGACCACTTCGGCCGGAGCCTGCACCAGTTCGATCAGCACGCCCTCGCCGGCGATCGGGAATTCGTCGTTCGCCTTGGGATGCAGAAAAGTGATGTCGTAGCCGGCCGCGCCGCGCCGGATGCCGCCGGGGGCGAAGCGCACGCCCTGCGCGGTCAACCACTCGACCGCCTTCGGCAGGTCGTCCACCCACAGCCCGACGTGATTCAGCGGCGTGGTGTGCACCGCCGGCTTCTTCTCGGGGTCGAGCGGCTGCATCAGGTCGACCTCGACCTTGAACGGACCCGCACCCATCGCACAGATGTCCTCGTCGACGTTCTCGCGCTCGGACACGAAGTTGCCGGTGACTTGCAGGCCGAGCATGTCGACCCACAGCGAACGTAACCGGTCCTTGCTCGGGCCGCCGATGGCGATCTGCTGGATACCGAGAATCTTGAAGGGACGAGCGGACATACCGGGACTCCTCATAAATTGTTTGGATTAAGAATTCATAATTATACGCAATGTGCCCTCCGGTGCAGAATCGTCGCAGCGCGAGTGGCCGTCGGAGCCGAGGGAGCGACCGGCCTCCCCGACTCGCGGGGGAGCGGCTCGGACAGTTCCGACTTCACTCCCAGCTGACCTGGGCCGAGAACAGGTAGCCCGCGCCGTACACGGTCTTGATCAGCTTCGGGTCGTGCGGGTCGTCCTCGAGTTTGCGGCGCAAGCGCGAGATGCGGACGTCGATGCTGCGATCGAAGGGGTCGACGTCGCGCTCGCCAAGCAGTTGTTCCCGGCTGAGGATACGGTTCGGTCGTTCCAGCAGCGTCAGCAACAGGCTGGCCTCGGCGGCCGACAGGTTGATCTCGCGCTGATCGGGGCTGAGCAGCGCATGCCGACCCTTGTCGAAGCGCCATTGGCCGAATCGCGCCAGATTGCGCTCCACGTTGGCCGTTTCGGCGGGTGCGGCGCGCTGATAGCGGCGCAGGATGGAGCGTATCCGTGCGACCAGCTCGCGGGGTTCGAATGGCTTTACGATGTAGTCGTCGGCCCCCAGTTCCAGTCCCAGAACCCGGTCGGTGACGTCGTTGCGGCCGGTCAGGATCAGCACCGCGCAGGGACTGCCCTCCTGCAGTTCCCGCACGACCTGCATGCCGTCCATATCCGGCAGGCCGAGATCGATGACGCACAGATCCGGCGTTGCGCGTTGCGCCCGGTCCAGCAACGCGCGACCGGTGCCGACATGCTCGCAACGAAACCCGTACTCGGCGAGACTCCCGCAGATCAGCCGCGCGATATCCGGGTCGTCCTCGAGAATGAGAATGTTCGCGTTCAGATTGTCCGAAATCATGGGTGGGTGGATTCCTGTTGAGCTGCTGCATGGGTGTCCAGCGACCGGAGCGCGGCATCGAGTGCATCGCGGCTGAAGGGTTTGCGCAACACCGGAACGTCGAGATCGGCGACATCGGCCAGCGCCCCGTCGCTCGCATAGCCGGTGATCAGCAAGACAGGGATATCCTGACGTCGCGCCTTGGCATGGCGGGCCAGTTCGCGTCCGCCTATGCCACCCGGCATGATCGTGTCGGTCACCAGAATCGCAATCTCCGGAACGTTGTCGAGCAGTGCGATCGCCTCGGGGCCATCCGAAGCCTCCAGCACCGGGTAGCCGAGTGCCGACAGTTCCAGCCGGATGATGCGTCGCACCTCGGGTTCGTCCTCGACCAGCAGCACCGGACCCTTGATCCGTTCCGGCCCTGCGTGGGCGCTGTCGGGTTGCCCGTCAAGCGAACCGGGAGCGGCGGCTTCAGGCAGCACGAAGGTGACCGTGGAGCCCTGGCCGGGAGTACTCCGGATCCGGATGTTGCCGCCGGATTGCCTTACGAAGCCATACACCATGGACAGACCGAGACCGCTGCCCCGGCCGAAATCCTTGGTGGTGAAGAAGGGTTCGAAGACCTTGCTCAGGTTCTCGGCTTCGATGCCCGTGCCGGTGTCGCTGACATCGATCTGAACATAGTCGCCGACCGGAAGCTCCACCAGCGTCGCGACGCTCTCCGGAATCGCCCGACCCGACACCGTGATTCTCAGCTCTCCGCCTGCCGGCATCGCATCGCGTGCGTTCAGCGCGAGGTTCAGCAATGCGTTCTCGAGCTGATGCGGGTCGGCGAAGACATGGATGGGCGTATCCGGGATGCTGGTGTGGATGGGTATGTTCTCCGGCAGCGATCTCGTCAGCAACTGCATCATGTTGCGTACCAGTGAGCCGACCTCGACCGCCGTCGGTTCGAGGGTCTGCCGGCGCGAAAAGGTCAGCAGACGCTTGATCAGTTCCGCGCCGCGACGGGCCGCATGAAGTGCGGGCGTGACGAACTCGCCGGCCGGATCATGCGCAGGCATGCGCTCATCGAGCACCGACAGGTTGCCGATGATGATGGACAGCAGATTGTTGAAATCATGCGCGAGACCACCGGTCAGTTGCCCGACGGCTTCCATCTTCTGCGCCTGGATCAATGCGGCCTGATGTGCCTTCTGTTCGGTGATGTCGATCGACAGTACGAAGAACCCCTGCACGTGGCCGCTTCCGTCCACCTCCGGTACGACGACGCTGCGCGCATGAACCGTGCGGCGATCGGGAAGCTTGCGCGAGTATTCGTAGCTCACGCGTTTGCCGCGCTTCGCGATGTTCAGGTGCGTGGCGATCTGCGCGTGGAGTGGCGCGCCGAACACCTCGGTGATCGTCTTGCCGACGATCTCCTCCTTGCCCAGGCCAAACCATTCCGCGTAGCCCTTGTTGGCGAACTGATAGACCTCGTTACGATCGACGTAGGCGATCAGGGCCGGAATCGAGTCGATGATCAGCCTCAGGCGTGCCTCCGAGCGGCGCAGCGCGTCGGCGATCTGGTCGATCTCGGCGTTCGCATGCGCCAGTCTTGCGTTCGCGTTCTCGAGTTCGCGCGTCCGGGCGCTGACGCGCGCCTCCAGCATCGCGTTCTGCTGCTGGATGACCTCTTCGTAGCGACGCTGGTCGGTGACGTCGGTCCATAGCGACACGAAGCCGAGGTTCGGGATCGGGACGCCGCGGATGGCGAGAATGCGGCCATTCGGGCGGGTACGCTCCGCATAGTGTGGCTGAAACGAACGGGCCGCGGCCATGCGCGCGGCCACGAGCTTCTCCAGATCCCCCTCGCCGTACTCGCCGCGCACCGCGTTGAATCGGGCGAACTCTTCGAACGGTGTTCCCACCCTGACCATCGACTCGGGAAAGTCGAGCAGCCGCAGCATGGCCTTGTTCCAGGTGACCAGCTTGGGCGTCGCATCGAACACCGCGATCGCCTGGTCGAGCAGATCGAGTCCCGCCAACAGCAGGTCGTAGCGGCGCCGCTGCTCGGAGGCCTGCGCACTGATCTGGGCACTGATGTCTGTGGTCGCCATGGGACAGGCGGTCTCCTCGACCGGGCGGTTCGCTGATCAGTGTGATGGTGTCACAACTTGATACGCCGACAAAACAGTTGTGCCCAGGTCGAGCCGGCGCGGCGTACCGGTAGCGCCGACGTTCAGCCTGCCGGGCGGTCCTCGCGTCGCGGCCGATGCAGCGCAAGCCGATTGCGGTAGTGCTCCGGCGAGACCCCGGTCCAGCCGACGAAGGCGCGGTAAAAGGCTGAGGGGTCCGCATAGCCCAGGTCGGCGGCCAATCCGGCGATCGGCTGACGCGTCTTGGTGAGCCGCGCAATCGCGATGTCGCGCCGGAGCGCGTCCTTGATCGCGCGATAGCCGGAGCCTTCCTGCTCCAGTCTGCGTGCCAGCGTGCGCTCGGACAGGTGCAGCCGGGCCGCCACCTCGTTCAGCGGCAGGCTGTCCGGAAGCGCATCGCGCAGCGTGTCGCGCACGCGGGCGACCGTCTCGCGGTCGCGTCGATACAGCATCGTGATCTTGCCCGGTGCGCCGTCGAGAAAGCGTTCGACCGCAGTGTCGTCGCGCCGCAGCGGCAGGTCCAGCAGGTTGGCCTGCAGCACGGCCACCAGGCGCTCGGCGCCGAAGCGCGAATGCGCGGTATACACCAGCGCATAGTCGTCCGCATGCGCCGGGCGCGGGTAGGGAAAGTCGACCGCATCCAGCGCCAGCCCGCGACCGACGAACCAGCAGGACAGCCCATGCACCATGCGCAGCAGCCATTCGAACGCGAACACCCGTCCGGGATCTTCCGGGCGCGGCGCCAGCGTGCGCGTTTCGAAGATCGTCAGTCGGGCCATCAGCCCATCGCGGCTCACCGTCAGTCGCAGATCGGGTAGCGTCAGCCGCAGGAAGCGTGACGCGCGCGCCAGCGCATCGCCCAGCGTGGGGGCGCTGAGCATGCTGCGACACAGGAACTCGAAGAAACCGGGGGCGAGCCTGCGTTCGAACAGGCCGAAACCTTCGTCGTCGAGCGCATGGGTGACCCGGTTGTACAGGTCGGCATAACGCTCGACTGGCACGCGGTTGGCGGGGTCTGCAAGGTCGATCCCGGCCGCGTGCAGCATGGGGTCGGCGTCGAAGCCCTGGCGGTCGAGTCCCGAGAGCATTCCAGTGACGAAACCCATCGCCACCGAGGCGCGGGATCTGGCGCCATAACGGGGCGAGGGCGTATCGTCGGGGCGGTGTGCGGCGGTCATGCGAGGGGTCCGTGCAGTGCTCATCGGATTTGGCGGATTTTGCATGATCATCGGCGCCAACGGCAATGGCAATCACGACGAACGGCCTCTACCATATAGAATGGTGCCGATAACAAACGGAAGAGACAGACATGACCGACCTCAGCGTGAGCAACAAACTGACCCCTTACAAACCGAAGAACAAGGTGCGATTCGTGACTGCGGCGGCGCTGTTCGACGGGCATGACGCTTCGATCAACATCATGCGGCGCATCCTGCAGTCGACCGGTTCCGAAGTCATCCATCTCGGCCACAACCGTTCGGTCGGCGAGATCGTCAATGCCGCGCTGCAGGAAGACGTGCAGGGCATCGCGATCACCAGCTATCAGGGCGGCCACGTCGAATTCTTCAAGTACATGATGGACCTGCTGCGTGCCAACGGCGGCGAGAACATCAAGGTGTTCGGCGGCGGCGGGGGCGTCATCGTTCCGTCCGAGATCAAGGAACTGCATGCCTACGGTGTGAGCCAGGTGTTCTCGCCCGACGATGGCGCCAAGCTCGGCCTGCAAGGCATGATCAACAGTGTGGTACAGCGCTGCGATGTCGACCTGACCCACGAGGCGCCGAAGAAGGCGGACGATCTGATCAAGGCGCTGAAGGCGGGTGACCGTCGCGTGCTCGCGAGGTCGATCACGGCGCTGGAAAACGGCGGCTACGGCGACGACGTCAAGCAGGTGCTCAAGGAGGCCGCGGCCAAGCTCGGTGCGCCGACCCTGGGCATCACGGGCACTGGCGGTGCGGGCAAGAGTTCGCTCACCGACGAACTGGTGCGCCGCTTCCGTCTTGATCAGCAGGACCGGCTCAAGCTCGCGATCATCTCGATCGACCCGTCGCGCAAGCGTACCGGCGGGGCCTTGCTGGGCGACCGGATCCGCATGAATGCGATCGAGCACGAGCACATCTACATGCGCTCGCTCGCGACCCGTGATACCGGTTCGGAAGTGTCGACCGCGCTGCCCGAAGTGATCGCGGCGACCAAGCTTGCCGGCTTCGATCTGGTCATCGTCGAGACCTCCGGCATCGGCCAGGGCAATGCGGCGATCGTGCCCTTCGTGGACCTGTCGTTGTACGTGATGACCCCCGAGTTCGGCGCGGCGAGCCAGCTCGAGAAGATCGACATGCTCGACTTCGCCGATTTCGTCGCGATCAACAAGTTCGACCGCAAGGGCGCGGAGGATGCGCTGCGCGATGTGCGCAAGCAGTACCAGCGCAATCGCGAGGCCTTCACCACGCCGGTCGACGAGATGCCGGTGTTCGGCACGATGGCCGCACGCTTCAACGACGACGGCGTGAGCGCGCTCTACCAGGCGATGTTGCCGCGGCTGGTCGAAAGGGGGCTCAAGGTCAAGGCCGGCAAGCTGCCCAAGGTCACGACCCGCGCGTCGTCGATCGGACGCGCAATCGTACCGCCGGAGCGGACCCGCTACCTGGCCGAGATCGCGGATACGGTTCGCGACTATCACAAACTGGTCGACCGGCAGGCGAGGGTCGCGCGCGAGCGTCAGTCGCTTAGGATCGCCAAGGCCTTGTTCGCCGAATGCGGCAAGGCGGTTGAGCCTCAGTTCTCAACGTTCGACGAACTGATCGACTGGAAGGACGGCGAGCTGACCTCGGCTGCCCGCAAGCTCCTCGACATGTGGCCCAAGACCAGGGAGCTGTATGCGGCCGAGGAATATGTCGTGAAGATCCGCGACAAGGAGATCCGCACCAAGCTCACCAGCGAATCGCTGTCCGGCAGCAAGATCCGCAAGGTCGCGCTGCCCAGTTTCGACGACGACGGTGAAAGCCTGAAGTTCCTGATGAAGGAGAACGTCCCGGGTTCTTTCCCCTACACCGCGGGCGTGTTCGCGTTCAAACGCGAAGGCGAGGATCCCACCCGCATGTTCGCCGGCGAGGGCGACGCGTTCCGCACCAACCGCCGCTTCAAGCGGGTGTCCGAGGGGATGCCGGCGCACCGGCTGTCGACCGCCTTCGACTCGGTCACGCTGTACGGTTGCGACCCGGATCCCCGTCCGGACATCTACGGCAAGATCGGCAACTCCGGTGTGTCGATCGCGACGCTGGACGACATGAAGGTCCTGTACGACGGCTTCGATCTGTGCGCACCGACGACGTCGGTGTCGATGACGATCAACGGTCCGGCGCCGATCATCCTCGCCTTCTATTTCAACACCGCGATCGATCAGCAGGTCGCGAAGTTTAAGGTCGACAACGGGCGCGAACCGACCGAAGACGAACTGCAGAAGATCAAGGCCTGGACGCTGTCGACGGTGCGCGGCACGGTGCAGGCCGACATCCTGAAGGAAGACCAGGGGCAGAACACCTGCATCTTCTCGACCGAGTTCGCGCTGAAGATGATGGGCGACATCCAGGAATACTTCGTGCACCACCAGGTGCAGAATTTCTACTCGGTGTCGATCTCCGGCTATCACATCGCCGAGGCCGGTGCGAACCCGATCAGTCAGCTCGCGTTCACGCTGTCAAACGGTTTTACCTATGTAGAGTCGTATCTGGCGCGCGGCATGCACATCGACGACTTCGCTCCGAATCTCTCCTTCTTCTTCAGCAACGGCATGGATCCGGAGTACTCGGTGATCGGCCGCGTGGCGCGCCGCATCTGGGCGGTCGCGATGAAGAACAAGTATGGCGCGAACGAGCGCAGCCAGAAGCTCAAGTATCACGTGCAGACCTCCGGCCGCTCGCTGCATGCGCAGGAAATGGACTTCAACGACATCCGCACGACGCTGCAGGCCCTGATCGCGATTTACGACAACTGCAACTCGCTGCATACCAACGCCTATGACGAGGCGATCACGACGCCGACCGAGGAGTCGGTGCGCCGCGCGATGGCGATCCAGTTGATCATCAACCGTGAATGGGGCCTGGCCAAGAACGAGAATCCGAACCAGGGTGCCTTCATCATCGACGAGCTCACCGACCTGGTCGAGGAGGCGGTGCTGAAGGAGTTCGAGGCGATCGCGAGCCGTGGCGGTGTGCTCGGCGCGATGGAGACCGGTTACCAGCGCGGCAAGATCCAGGAGGAGTCGATGTACTACGAGCATAAGAAGCACGACGGCTCCTACCCGATCATCGGCGTGAACACCTTTCTCAATCCGAAGGGCAGCGCGCAACAGGAGATCGAACTGGCGCGTTCGACCGAGGAAGAAAAGCAGTCGCAGCTGAAGCGTCTGGCCGATTTCCAGGCACGAAACAAGGCCGAGGCGCCGAAGTGGCAAGCCAAGCTGCAGCAGACCGTGATCGACAACGGCAACGTGTTCGAGGTGCTGGTCGATGCGGTACGTCACTGCTCGCTGGGGCAGATCACCAGCGCGCTGTACGAGGTGGGCGGGCAGTATCGGCGCAGCATGTGATCGTCGGCTGAAGCGCGAAGACGCGAACGGCGCCGCGGCGCCGTTCGCCGTTTACCGCAGCGATCCCGAATGTATCGCGCTGAAGTCCCAGGTCTTCACAATTCGATACATTGCGCAAACAGTTGCGCAAACATGCGCTGCGAAACTCCACTTTGTCACAGAACGTAGTGAATGGCCTGATCGCGATTCACTGCCGAATGCGCTGCGAGTCCCCGGGGCTTGCGCCCGGAATCAAACAACAACACGGCCCGGGTTGCGCGACGAACAAGGATCAACCAAAGGAGGAATGGGCATGTCCGACTCATCCGGGCAAACCTCGCTCGACACGTTTCCGCGGCTGCTGATGAATCACGCCAAGGTACGGCCGACCCGGCCCGCCATGCGCGAGAAGGAATACGGTATCTGGCAGACCTACACGTGGGCCGAGGTCGCCGAGAACGTGCGGGCGATCGCCTGCGGGCTGGCCGAGCTGGGCTTCAAGCGCGGAGACCGGCTGGCAGTCATCGGCGATAACCGGCCGCGTCTGTACTGGTCGGTCGCGGCCTGCCAGTGCCTGGGCGGCATTCCGGTGATGCTGTATCAGGACGCCGTGGCCGAGGAGATGGCCTACGTGCTCCAGGACGCGGAGATCCGCTTCGCGGTCGTCGAGGATCAGGAGCAGGTCGACAAGATGCTCGAGATCCAGCCCGACGTGCCGCTTCTCGAGCATGTCGTCTACGATGACCCGCGCGGCATGCGCCATTACACGCAGACGCTGCTGATGGGTCTGGACGAGTTGCAGGAGATGGGGCGCATCCATGACCGCAACCAGTCCGATTTCCTGAACGGCGAAATCGACAAGGGCGCCTCTGACGATATCTCGATCATGCTGTATACGTCGGGTACGACTGGAAAGCCCAAGGGTGTGTGCCAGACGCACGGCGCGTTCATCGCGGCCGCAAAGGGTGGCACCCAGTTCGACAAGCTGACCGATCAGGAGGACATCCTGTCCTACCTGCCGATGGCCTGGGTCGGCGATCATCTGTTCTCGTTCGCACAGGCGATGTACGCCGGCTTCACGATCAACTGCCCGGAATCGGGCGAGACCGTGATGACCGACCTGCGTGAGATCGGTCCGACCTATTACTTCGCGCCGCCGCGCGTGTTCGAGAACCTGCTGACCACGGTGATGATCCGCATGGAAGACGCGGGCTGGTTCAAGCGCAAGATCTTCGCCCACTTCATGAATGTAGCGAAGCGCTGCGGCGCGGAACTGCTCGACGGCAAGCCGGTGTCGACCGCCGAACGGCTGCAGTACTGGCTAGGGAACCTGCTGGTATACGGGCCGCTGAAGAACGTGCTCGGCATGAGTCGTGTCCGTGTCGCCTACACCGCCGGCGCGGCGATCGGTCCGGACCTGTTCCGCTTCTATCGCTCGATCGGCATCAACCTGAAGCAGCTCTACGGCCAGACCGAGACCTGCGCCTATGTGTGCCTTCAGCCGGACGGAGAGATCAAGCTCGACTCGGTCGGCAAGCCGGCACCCTTCGTCGAGGTCAAACTTGCCGACAACGGCGAGATCCTGGTCAAGGGGCCGATGCTGCTGAAGTCCTACTACAAGCGTCCGGACGCGACCGCCGAGTCGCTGAACGAAGAGGGCTACTTCATGACTGGTGATGCCGGCTTCTTCGACGAGGACGGTCACCTGAAGATCATCGATCGCGCCAAGGACGTCGGCAAGCTGACCGACGGTTCGATGTTCGCGCCCAACTTCATCGAGAACAAGCTGAAGTTCTTCCAGCACATCAAGGAAGCAGTGGCCTTCGGCAGCGATCGTGACTTCGTGACTGCGTTCATCAACATCGATCTCGAGGCGGTCGGCAACTGGGCCGAGCGCAAGGGTCTGGGTTACTCCGGTTACACCGATCTGGCCCAGCAAGCCGCGGTCTATGAACTGATTCGTGACGGCATCGAGAAGGTCAATGCGGATCTCGCGTCCGACCCCATGATGAGCCGCTCGCAGATCCAGCGCTTCCTGATCCTGCACAAGGAACTCGACGCCGATGATGGCGAGTTGACCCGTACCCGCAAGGTACGTCGCAAGTTCATCATGGAACGCTACGCGATACTGGTCGATGCGCTGTACGGTGGCAAGGACAGTCAGTACATCGAGACCGAGGTGAAATACGAAGACGGCCGTACCGGCAAGGTCGCCGCGACGCTGCGGATCCAGGACGTGAAGACGTTCCCGAGTCAGTCCGGTAAACAGGCCGCTTGAGGGAGAAGCATTCATGACAAGAGAGTTCGGCGAGGTCATCATCGACCTGCAAAACATCTCGCTGCGCTTCGGCGGCGTCAAGGCGCTGACCGACATCAGCTTCAACGTGCGCGAACACGAGATCCGCGCGATCATCGGTCCGAACGGGGCCGGCAAGAGTTCGATGCTGAACGTGATCAACGGGGTGTATCACCCGCAGGAAGGCAAGATCATCTTTCGGGGCGAAGAGCGCCGCGAGATGGAGCCCTATATGGCTGCCTCGCAGGGGATCGCCCGCACATTCCAGAACATCGCGCTGTTCAAGGGTATGACCGTGCTGGACAACATCATGACCGGTCGCAACCTGATGATGAAGACCAACTTCCTGCATCACGCGCTGTTCTGGGGAAAGGCCCAGCGCGAGGAGATCGAGCATCGCAAGAAGGTCGAGGAGGTCATCGAGTTTCTCGAGATCCAGAGCATCCGCAAGACGCCGGTCGGACGACTCCCCTACGGTCTGCAGAAGCGCGTGGAGCTGGCGCGCGCGCTGGCGGCCGAGCCCACGCTGCTGTTGCTGGACGAGCCGATGGCCGGCATGAACGTCGAGGAAAAACAGGACATGTCCCGTTTCGTACTCGATGTGAATGATCACTATGGCACCACCATCGTATTGATCGAACACGACATGGGGGTGGTGATGGATATCTCCGATCGGGTCGTGGTGCTGGATTACGGCAAGAAGATCGGCGACGGGACGCCGGACGAAGTCAAGAACGATCCGCAGGTGATCGACGCCTATCTGGGCACGTCGCACTGACCAGGTCCAGAGGGAAACGAGGAGACAACAATGACTTTCTTTTTAGAGGTGCTGATCGCTGGCCTGCTGTCGGGTGTCCTGTACGCCCTGGTCGCGCTCGGTTTCGTACTGATCTTCAAGGCTTCGGGTGTGTTCAACTTCGCGCAGGGCGCGATGGTGTTCTTCGCCGCGCTGACCTTCGTCGGCTTCACCGAAGTACTGCCTGGCTGGACCGGGCTCGAGCAGGGTAGTGCGGCGAATTTCTGGCTGGCCTTCATCCTTGCGTTGTCGTCTATGATCGTGCTCGGCATCGCGACCGAGAAGGTGGTGTTGCGCAATCTGGTCAACCAGCCGCCGATCACGCTGTTCATGGCGACCATCGGCCTGACCTTCTTCATCGAAGGGGTTGCGCAGGGAATCTGGGGCACGCAGGTGCGGGGACTGAGTCTCGGTATCGACGACGAGCCGGTGATGCTCCTGATGGACAACTTCAATATGCTGGTCTCCAAGTTCGACGTCATCGCGGCTGGCATTGCGCTCGTGCTCTTCATCGTTCTGGCGCTTCTGTTCCAATACACCAAGATCGGCCGGGCACTGCGGGCGGTGGCCGATGACCACCAGGCCGCACTGTCGGTCGGTATTCCGCTCAAGCACATCTGGGCGATCGTGTGGAGTGTCGCGGGTTTCGTCGCGCTGGTGGCCGGTCTGATCTGGGGCGCACGCAACGGCGTGCAGTTCGCGCTGACCTTCACTGCGCTGAAGGCGCTTCCGGTGCTGATTCTGGGTGGCTTCACCTCGGTGCCCGGGGCGATCATCGGGGGTCTGATCATCGGGGGTTCGGAGAAGCTCGCGGAGGTCTATCTCGGACCCTTCGTCGGCGGTGGGATCGAGGGCTGGTTCCCGTATGTTCTCGCGATGCTGTTCCTGCTGTTCCGGCCGGAAGGGCTCTTTGGTGAGAAGCACATCGATCGCGTCTGATCGACCGGCATGACGACAACGATTTCGGAGACAACACATGCTTTATCGTGAAGCCGGCCAGTTCAAGGCCAGTTATCAACAGGATCAGCAGATCTTCCCGATCCGCCAGGACCAGATCGGATTCTGGGCGACGCTCGCGTTCTTCTTCCTGGTGGTACCGTTCATCGCGAACCAGTACTGGCTGCAGGCCGTCCTGATTCCGGTGCTGATCTTCTCGCTTGCCGCGCTCGGCCTGAACATCCTGACCGGCTATTGCGGTCAGCTGTCGCTCGGTTCGGCAGCCTTCATGGCGGTCGGCGCGTTCGGGACCTACAATTTCATGTTGCGAATCGATGGCATGCCCTTCCTGGTGGCCATCATTCTCGGCGGGGCTTGCGCAGCCGTGGTCGGCATCCTGTTCGGCCTGCCGAGTCTGCGGATCAAGGGCTTCTACCTCGCGGTCGCGACGCTGGCGGCGCAGTTCTTCATCGTGTGGGCGCTGGTCAAGTTCGGGTGGTTCTCGAACTACTCGTCATCCGGTGTGATCACCGCACAGCACGTGAGCATTCTCGGCATGGAGTTCCAGTCGCCGGTGATGAAATACCTGCTGACGCTGTCGATCGTGACGGTGCTGGCGCTGCTCGCGAAGAACATGGTGCGCTCCTCGACCGGCCGCAAATGGATGGCGGTGCGTGACATGGACGTTGCGGCCGAGGTCATCGGTATCCGTCTGATGCATACCAAGCTTCAGGCCTTCGCGATCTCGTCCTTCTACTGCGGTATCGCCGGCGCGCTGTACGCCTACATGTACCTCGGTACGGTCGAACCGGAAGGCTTCAACCTGGATCTGTCCTTCCGCATCCTGTTCATGATCATCATCGGCGGCGTCGCATCCATCCTGGGCTCGTTCATCGGCGCGGCCTTCATCGTGCTGCTGCCGGTGTTCCTGAACGTCATGATGCATTCGTCGATCGGGTCTTTCGTGCCGGCCAACGTCTCGGCCAACCTGGAACTGATCATCTTCGGTGCGCTGATCATCTTCTTCCTGATCGTCGAGCCGCACGGGATTGCCCGATTGTGGCAAATCGCGAAGGAAAAGCTGCGCCTTTGGCCCTTCCCGCACTAAGATTGTTTCATCCGGTGGTCCGATTCCGGGCCGTCGGTCGACAGTGTTTCACCAGTGGCAGCACATAAAAGAGGAGGCATTCACATGCAGTTCAAGAAAAGCTTGATGCTCGGAGCGACCGTCGCGGGTCTGCTCACCACCGGATACGCGGTGGCCCAGGAGCAATACATCGGTCTGCCGAGCTACCGCGTCGGCGCTTATGCAGCGGGCGGTACCGCGTTGTACGGCGGATGGATCGATTACATGCAGATGCTCAACGAGCGTGACGGCGGGGTGAACGGCGTCAAGCTCGTTTGGGAAGAGTGTGAAACCGAGTACAACAACGCACGTGGCGTCGAGTGCTACGAGCGCATGAAGAACCGCGGTTCCACCGGCAACACGGTGTTCCAGCCGCTGTCGACCGGTATCACATACTCGGTTCTGGATCGTGTTGCCGAGGACAAGATCCCGTTGGTCACGATGGGCTATGGTCGCACCGATGCGGCGGATGGCCGGGTGTTCCCGTGGGTATTCCCGCTGATCACGACCTACTGGTCGCAGAACACGGCCAAGATCAAGTTCATCGGCCAGCAGGAAGGCGGCATGGAAAACCTGCGCGGCAAGAAGATCGTGAACCTGCATCACGATTCGGCCTATGGCAACGAGACGATCCCGGTGCTGAATGCGCAGGCTGAGCAGTACGGGTTCCAGATCATCCATATCCCGGTCGCCCACCCGGGCAACGAGCAGCAGTCGCAATGGCTGCGCATCCGCCAGGAGCGTCCGGACTGGGTCATCCTGCGCGGCTGGGGCGTGATGAACCCGACTGCGATCCGGACTGCATCGCGTACCGGTTTCCCGCGCGACAAGATCGTCGGGGTGTGGTGGTCCGGCGCCGAGGAGGACGTGATCCCGGTCGGTGACGGTGCCAAGGGTTACATCGCCGCGGGCTTCAACGTGGCCGGTCGTGACTTCCCTGTGATCCAGGAGATCGAGAAGCATGTCTACGCCAACAACAAGGGCAACATGGAAGACAAGTCCCGCGTCGGCGGCGTCCTGTACAACCGTGGCGTGGTGCATGGCATCGTCACCGTCGAGGCGATTCGCAAGGCCCAGGAGAAGTTTGGCTCCGGGCGCGCTCTGACGCCGGAAGAGGTGCGGTGGGGCTTCGAAAACCTGGACATCGACGATGCGCGTCTGGTCGAACTCGGCGCAGAGGGTTTCCTGCCGCCGCTGCAGACCAGTTGCGAAAACCACGAAGGTTCCGGGATGGTCAAGTTCCAGCAGTGGGACGGCACCAAGTGGAACGTCATCACCGACTGGGTCGAGAGCGACCAGGCGCTGGTGCGGCCGATGATCGAGGCGTCCGCGACTGCCTATGCGGCCGAGAAGGGCATTACGCTGCGCGACTGCTCCAAGGAAATGTAAGACGCGCAAACCTTCGGGGAGCGCGAAGGCTCTCCCCGTGCAGGCTTCCCCATCCGTGGGGAGGTCTGCAGGGTACCCGCAACGGGTGCCCTGCAGACCCTCTCTCGGCTTTTCCGGGGAGGTGGGATGGAGACAACAGGCGAAGACAGCACAATGAACACAGCCACGACAACTTCCGCGACCGACGCAAACACGGCGCCCTACCTCAGCATCAACAACATCGAGGTCATCTACGACCACGTCATCCTGGTCCTCAAGGGGGTTTCGCTGCAGGTGCCCAAAGGCAAGATCGTTGCACTGCTCGGTGCCAACGGCGCGGGCAAGTCCACCACACTCAAGTCGATCTCGAACCTGCTCGGCGCCGAGCGCGGGGACGTGACCAAGGGCAACATCGAGTTCCAGGGCGACAGCATCGAGCGGCTGACCCCGAACGAACTGGTCAAGCGCGGCGTCATTCAGGTGATGGAGGGGCGGCATTGCTTCGCCCACCTCACCATCGAGGAGAACCTTCTGACCGGTGCGTATACCCGAAGGATCTCGCGCGCCGAGCTCAAGAACAGCCTGGACAAGGTCTACCACTACTTTCCGCGCCTGAAGGAACGTCGCAGTTCCCAGGCGGGTTACACGTCCGGTGGTGAACAACAGATGTGCGCGATCGGACGGGCGCTGATGGCCAAGCCCGAGATGATCCTGCTGGACGAACCGTCCATGGGCCTTGCGCCACAGATCGTCGAGGAGATCTTCGAGATCGTGAAGGATCTGAACACCAAGGAGCAGGTCAGCTTCCTGCTCGCCGAGCAGAACACGATGGTGGCGCTTCGCTATTCGGACTTCGGCTACATCATGGAGAACGGGCGCATCGTGATGGAAGGCGATGCCGACTATCTCGCCAACAACGAAGACGTCAAGGAGTTCTACCTGGGCCTGTCGGGCGAAGGGCGCAAGAGCTTCCGGGACGTCAAGCACTACCGCCGCCGCAAGCGCTGGCTCTCCTGAAAAGCGGCGCGACGAACGGCACGCCGGCGTTGCAGGCCCGCTTGTTTGCCACCAGCAAACGGCGCGGCCCTGCGCCTTGGCCTGCCGCCCGTCGCTTGCTTTTGCCTTCGTTGCACCTGGGCTCGTCAGGCCGCGCGGAACCAAAGGTACCGAAGTTGATGCGCGTGGGGACAATCGACGCGAGAGGAATACGGATGATGTTCTACGACACCAGAGAAACCCGCGATCCGGCCGAGCGGGAGCATGATCTGCTGACACGCCTGCCGCTGCAGCTCGCTCACGCAAAGGCGAATGCGCCAGCGTTCGCGAAGCTGCTTGTCGACGTGGAACCCGCCGCTGTCAGTAGCCGCGACGCATTGGCGCGCCTGCCGGTGACCCGCAAGTCCGAATTGCTGGAACTGCAGAAGGGCGCGCGTCCGTTCGGGGGCTTTGCGACGGTCGAGTGGGGCAGGGAGTGTCGGCGCGTGTTCGCATCGCCTGGCCCCCTGTACGAACCCGAGGCGGCGCGACCGGACTATTACCGACTCGCCCGCGCGCTGTTCGCCGCCGGTTTTCGCGAAGGTGATCTGGTGCACAACACCTTCTCGTATCACTTCACGCCCGCCGGTTCGATGATGGAGACGGCGGCCCATGCGGTGGGATGCACGGTCTTTCCGGCCGGGGTCGGCCAGACCGAGCAGCAGGTCGCTGCGATCGCCGACCTGCAGCCCAGCGCCTATACCGGCACGCCGTCATTTCTGCGCATCATCCTCGACAAGGCCGAGGAGATGGGAGTCAAGGCGAGCTTAACGAAGGCCTTCGTGTCGGGTGAGGCCTTTCCGCCGAGCGTCCGCGACGCGTTCGCTGCGCGTGGCATCACCGCATACCAGGCCTATGCCACGGCCGACATCGGGCTGATCGCGTATGAAACCTCGGCGTGCGAGGGCATGGTGCTGGATGAGGACATCATCCTCGAGATCGTACGTCCGGGTACGGGCGATCCGGTCGAGGCAGGTGAGGTCGGTGAGGTGGTGGTGACCACGCTCAATCCCGATTACCCGCTGATCCGCTTCGGCACCGGGGATTTGTCCGCCATCCTGCCGGGGGTGTCACCCTGCGGGCGGACCAACACCCGGATCAAGGGCTGGATGGGGCGCGCCGACCAGACCACCAAGGTCAAGGGCATGTTCGTGCACCCGGGTCAGGTCGCGGCGGTGGTCAAGCGGCATCCGGAGATCTTACGGGCGCGCCTGGTGGTCGATAATCCGGACATGAACGATCGCATGACGCTCAATTGCGAACTCGCAGCTGGCGGCGACGACGTGCTGGTTCGGGCGATCGCCGACAGCATGCGTGAGATGACCAAGCTGCGCGGCGAGGTGAGGTTCTGCGAACCCGGTTCGCTGGCGAACGACGGAAAGGTCATCGACGACGTCCGCAAGTACGAGTGAACGCGATGACGGACGTCGGCGCCGTCCGGGCCAAGCCGCTGGCCGGATTGCGCGTGCTCGATCTCACGCGGTTGCTGCCCGGCCCGCTGGCGACACAGCATCTGGCCGACTATGGCGCCGAGGTGATCAAGATAGAGGACACCGGCGCCGGAGACTATGCCCGCAGCATGGGGGCGATGAATGGCGATTCAAGCTTCTTCTACGACCTGATCAACCGCAACAAGAAGAATGTCCGACTCGACCTCAAGCAGGCGGCTGGACGGGACGTCTTCCTGCGTCTGGTCGAGTCCGCGGACGTGCTGGTCGAGGGCTTCCGTCCGGGCGTCATGGCGAAGCTGGAACTGGCTTATGAGCAGGTCGCGGCCGTCAATCCACGCATCGTGTATTGCAGCATCAGCGGCTATGGACAGACCGGGCCCTATGCGCAGCGGGCCGGGCACGACATCAATTACATCGGCTACGCCGGCGTACTCGATCAGATCGGCACGGCCGGTGGTGCGCCGGCGATCCCGAACCTGCAGATCGGGGACCTGCTGGGGGGTACGCTGAGTGCGTTGTTCGGCATGCTGGTCGCCGTGATCGACGCCCGTGCGAGCGGGCAGGGACGACATGTGGATGTCGCAATGACCGACGCCACGTTCGCGCACGGCATCTTTCCGATGCTGGAAGTGCTGGCGCATGGCGCAGCGCGTCCGCGTGGCGAAGACCTGCTCGACGGGGGCGTGCCGTGCTACGGCGTGTATGAGACGGCCGACGGGGCGCATATGGCGGTCGGGGCGCTGGAGGAGAAGTTCTGGCAGCTGCTGTGCGACACGCTGCAGCGTCCCGATCTCAAGCCCTTTCATCTGGCACGCGGTGAGACGGGTGCCTGGGCAAGGGCGGAGCTGCAAGACGTGTTCCGCCGTCGATCCCGGGCCGAGTGGCGTACCGTGTTCGATTCGGTGGATTGCTGCGTGACGCCGGTCCTCCGTCCGGAGGAAGCGCTGAGCGATCCTCAACTGCGGGCACGACAGATGGTCCGTGACATCGATGGCGTGCGCCACTTCGGGCCCTTCGTCACGATGTCCGATTTCGTTGCGGACGAAGCGGCGGTGGTTCGATCACCAGGTGCCGACAACGATGAATTGCTGGCGGAAATCGGTCTCGGCCCCGGCCAGATTCATGCGTTGCGCGCCCTGAAGGTGATCTGATCCGGCGCGCGCCAGCGGCCGGATTGTCGAGCGCTTCGCTCGCCGCCGGAGCGGCCCTCCAGTGCTGCAATCGCTGGGCCGGGCGCGCGAGCATCCGATGTGGCAGTTGCGATTATTTCTGATCGGCGTTCGTCTTTCGCGACGGCGCGCGTGGACGCGGTTTGCCCTCGGCCTTGGCGTCGCCGTTCGCCTGCGCGCCGGCGGCCGTGTCCTCGTCGCTCTTGGCCGCCGGAGTCTGCGCATTCATGAAGTTCCACGGCCACATCGCCGCGGATGCGAACGGACTCTGTTCATCCGCCTTGGGGGCCTCCGTGGTCTGTTCGGCGGCATGTTCGCTCATGGCCTTGACCGCCGCCACCGCAGCGCGCTGCATCTCCAGCCCCTGGGTCGTCATCTGCAACATGTTGAGGTTCATCTTGAGCCAGTGCTCGACCGCCTTCAAGTCCTGGATGCGCTTGTCGAGTTCGTCGAGGTCGAGCGTGGGCGCAACCATGCCGGGCAATGGAAAGCCCATGTTGTTCCACATGCTACGCACGAAATCGAGCGGATCCTGTGCCGAGTTGTCCTTTGACATGCCTGTCTCTCCCTCTTCTTGTCCCAAGCGTTCATGTTACGCCATCCTGCGGGAATCTGCGCCGCACAGGTCGAAGCCTTGGCAGGACCCTGCAGTGGTCCGACACCCGGGCAGGCGGCCGCTCATTCGTCTGCTCGGGAACTGATCCGGTTCAGCAGTGCGCGCAAGCGTGCGGGCCTGACCGGCTTGTGCAGCAGCGGCAACGCTGCAAGCCGTGCGGCATCCAGCGAATCGGGCGCGGTGTTGCCGGTGATCAGCGCTACCGGCAGGTCGGCGCCGTAACGTTGTCGCAGCGTGTCGATCGCCTCGAGTCCCGCCGTCTCGTTGCCGAGCCTGAGGTCGATGATGACGATGTCGGGTGGGTCGCGTTCGCTCAACGCCGGCATCAGGCTGTTTGCATCTGCCGTGGCCGTGACCTCGCAGCCCCAGGACGTGAGCAGGCTCCGAATGGCCGTGCGGGCCAGCGGATCGTCGTCGATGACGGCCAGGTGCAGTCCGACCAGATCGCCGGGTTCGCGTCGCTGGTCGGCTGTGCGGCCGGTCGGCGTTCCTTCGGCGGAGCAGGCCGGAACTTCGAGCGCGAACAGCGACCCGTGCCCCGGTGTGGATTCCAGGTAGAGCGGATGCGTCAGCAGGTCGGTGAGCCGGCGCACGATGGCGAGGCCGAGTCCGAGACCTTTTTCCCGGTTTCGCTCCGGATTGTTCAACTGCACGAACTCCTGGAAGATGATTGCACGGGCTTCCTGTGGAATGCCGACGCCGGTGTCGCGGACCTCGATTCGAATCCGGTCTGCGCGTCTGCGACACGCGACCAATATGCGTCCGGTGCGCGTATGTCGCACCGCGTTGCTGACAAGATTGGTCAGGATGCGCTCGAGCATGACCGGATCGCTGATCACACACGCACGCGTGGGTCGTAGCTTCAGACCGAGTCCGAGCTCGCTTGCGACCGGTTTCAGCGAGGCTTCGATCCGATTGAAGATGGGTTGCAGTTCGAAGGGCTGGATGTCCGGTTGCAGGATGCCGGCGTCCAGCTTGGAGATGTCGAGCAGGCTGTCGAGGAGATCTTCCATGGCCTCGGCCGAGGCCGAGATCTGATGGACCAGATGGGCAGAGCGTTGATCGAGCGTCTGCTGCGAGAGCTCCGCGATGAACAGGCCGAGCGCATGCATGGGTTGGCGCAGATCATGACTGGCTGCCGCAAGAAAACGTGACTTGGATGTATTTGCGAACTCGGCTTCTTCCTTGCGTGCGCGCAAGGCCGCGGTCGCTTCGTCGATGCGGGCGTTCATGTCCTCATGCATGCTCGCCAGTTCGGCCGCCATGTCGTTGACGCCCTCGGCCAGGGAGCGAAGGCTTCCGCCACCGACGATGGGGACGCGTTCGTCGAATCCCCCGAGCCCGATCCGCTTGACCGTTGCCGCCACCTGCCTGATCGGGCCGGTCACCCCGCGACTCATGCTGAGCGCGAGCATCAGCGTGCCCATCAGAACGAGCAGGATCGTCATGACGCCGGTGCGCCGCAGTTCGTCGCGTCTTGCGTCGAGCTGCTGCCGGGACAATTCCAGCACCACGAAGCCAAGAATCGGACGTTCGGCGGCGGCATCGGGCCGGCCGGCCGGGATCGTGGACAGATCCTCATCCAGTTCGAGACGACTCGGGATGATGGGCTCCACGATGCGCAGGACGCTGCCATCGACCTGCATCCAAAAGTCATAGGCGCGTTCCAGTTCTTCGGGTGTCAGGCTGCGGGCGCTACCGCTGCGCGCCAGCGGTACGCCCTGCCGGCTGACCACGGTCACGCTGCTCACGCCGTCCTCGGTCAGGATTGCATTGGTGAGCTGCTGCAACGACTCCCTGTTGCCGGAGAAGACCGCGTATTCACTGGCGGCGACGAGCTGGCGGGCGAAAGCCTGGCCACGCGCGTGAAAGGCCTTGTCCAGATCGGCCAGCCGTGCCGTGGTGTAGAAACTGGTCAGCAGCAGCGCAAGGACCAGCATCGGCAGCACGGCCACCAGGATGACGCGTGAGCGGATTCCCCAGCTGTCGATCACCGTCGTGCCTCCCGATCTCGGATCCTCTGGGCGATCTCTTCCGCCGAATCGAGCCTGATGCTCAGTGAACGTCCCACCGTGGCATTGATGTCGACTTCGAAGCGAACCGGGTAGGCGGGAGGCGGCAATGCCAGCCCGTTCAACACGTCGCTGACCGCGTCGGCGGCCTGCTTGCCGATCTGTTCCGGAGTGGCGTAGATCGCCAGCAACGCGCCGGCCCGGACGTAAGCGGGCGAAAAGCCGATCAGCGGCGAACGGTAGCGATAGGACGTCAGCAGGATGTTCTGGATGGTGTGGCTGTTGTAAACACTCCGGTCGGGTACAGCGATCAGGACGGCGGGCTGCGACAGGGTCCGCTGCATTGCCTGGTACAGCTCCCGGTCACTGTCGATCGGAGTGGCACGAACGTCAAAACCGTCGCGCTGCGCGGCAACGGTGATCTCGCTTGCCAGCGCGCTGGTGCCCGGGCCGTAGATCAAGGCCAGTATCCGCCAGTCCGGCAGGGCCTCGGCGATCAGCGCGATCTGCCGGGCTACCGGCTGATCCATGAAGATGGCGCTGACCTGTTCGGGAGCCGGATGCTTCTGTCCAAGCGCGAGATAGCTGTCTCGCGGGATGAATGCGTTCAGCACCGGAACCGGCGGAGCATGCTGCCGCACCGCCTTCGCGGCGACCGAACCGACGGTGACGACGATCCGCGCGTCCGTCGGTTGCAACCCATCGAAGGCATCGGCCTGGATCGAGTCTATCGTTGTCCGAGGGTGTTGGGCGGCCAGACCTTCGCGCAAGGCCGTGACGACCGCCTCATACGCACCGCCGGTTTCGCTGCTGACGATCAGGATGTCTGCATCGCCGGACAGCGCGGTGGATGCGGGGCCCGGAATCAGCCAGAACATCAGCAGGAAAAGGGCTGGCCATCGGCCGCAGCACCGCTTCATCGATTCTTCAGCATTCCATTTTCGGCAAGTGTGACGGACGGATCGAGTCCGGCTCCTCCGGTCGCGGCGACCGAACGGACGAGCATCTGAGGCGCGTGTCCGGACGGCGAATTTTCCACTGTTTGGCCCCTGCCCGGGGCGATGAATCGCGTTCGGATCATGAAAAAACCCTCTCGCTTCCGACAGGCGGTGGACCGCGTGTCTCGGCGATCGATCGGTCGCGCTATCATTGTCGCAGAGCGGGATCCGGCCGGGGGTGCGTCAGGCATCGCGTTTCCGATCCGACACGGCAGGCTCGACGTCGCGCGCGGTCTCGAAGCTGGGCATGCCCAGCTTATGCTGATATCATCGTATCGTTGTCGGTTTCCGGTCGCATGCCTTCAGGGGGGCTGAATGACGAGAATTCTGATCGTCGAGGATCACGCGCTGGTGCGCGAAGCAATGGCTCAGACGCTCGCACGTCTGCAGCAGGGTGTCGAGTGTGTCGAAGTGTCCGATTCGGAGCAGGCGCTCGCCTGCCTCGAGCAGAGTCCCGACTGGGATCTGGCGGTGGTCGATCTGATGTTGCCCGATCTGAACGGTTTTTCCCTGCTGGGCGTGATGGCCAAGAGATTTCCCGATGTGCCGGCGGTCGTGGTGTCGGCCCTCGATGACGTCGCGTCGGTTCGGCGCGCGATGCGGGCGGGCGCGTCCGGGTTCGTGTCCAAGGCAAGCCCGGGTGATGTGCTGCGCGAGGCGGTCAGAACGGTTCTCAACGGCGGGATCTACGCCCCCGATATCGCGACTACGGGCGACAAGCGGCGGCCGAATCAGTCAGTGAGCGAATGTTATGGATTGACCGCGGCCCAGACCCGGGTGGTGGAGCTGCTGGGACAGGGCAAGACGAACCGGGAGATCGCCGATCTGCTGACCCTGTCCGAGGGTACGGTCAAGGTGCACATGTCGGCGATCTTTCGGGCGATGAACGTACGCAATCGCGCCCAGGTGCTGGTGGCTCTGTCGAAGAAGGGCAATACCGTCTGACATGGCACCGGTGTGCGCTGCGTGTCAGTCGCGGCGCGTCGCCACCGCGAGGCGCAACGGCATCTCTTCCGCGGACAGCCGCACGTCGGGGTTCAACGCGGCGTGTTCATCACCGATGTCCAGGATATCGTCATGGTCGATCTCGAGCACTTCCAGAATCTGTCGACCCAGCGCACGGCACGCGTTCGCCAGCGGCGTGGGCAACTGATCCGGGATGGTCTTCTGCAGCAGCAGCTTGCTGGCAGACAGTGAGTTGACCGGGTTCAGGATGCGGTGGCGATAGGGGCGCATCATCTGCAGCACACTTCGATCGGCCGCATCGCGCTGCCATGGATTGGTCGGCCATTGCGACGGCACCGCGTAGGCGCGCGGAAACATCTCGAGGTCGCGCACCACGGTGCGGATGTCCTCGTGCGACTCGCGAAACGGGAGCAGCACGATATCGGACAGTGCGTAAAGCTTGCGGTCCATCTCGGTGCGGTTGCCGCCCCCGTCGATGACCCCGATCCAGCTGTCCAGCGTCCGTAGCTTGTCCACGACCTTGGTCAGCGATTCGCGGGTCCTCGCGTCGGCGGTGATGTAGCGTCGGCCCTCGGGTTTCAGGGGTTCCCGCGACGTGTCGGTCAGCACGCAGGCCGAACGGTGTCCGAGCAAACCCAGCCCCTGACAAAGCATGTGGGACAGGGTGGTCTTTCCGGTCCCGCCCTTGTTCCCGATGACGCAGATTATTTCAGCCATTGTTCGATTCCTGGATTGCCTCGGTCGTCCGCCAGTCGAAGAGATTATGCCGTCGAATCATCGATCGCATGGACGAAACACACGACGTTTATTCCGCCAATTCCGACGATCGCAGCACGCGGCTCAACCCGGACGGTCAGGCTGCACATAGACGAACAGCCTCGTTGCGCGCTGGTCTCCGACGTCGATCACGCGGGCCGGCGTGGTCTCGGAGACCGGAAAACTGTTGCTGACCAGCATGGCGCCCGGGCGCAGTTCCCGCCTGGCCTTGGCCCACACGGCCGACATCGGCACCGGCGACAGAAAGGCATAGATCAGATCGTACTGCGCCCAGGACTCAGAGAAGAAATCCCGACGCAGGATCCGGACGTTGCGGTCGCGGCGTGAGCGGACGAGGCTGATCAGCCAGGGGGCCGGCGCGGATTCGATGCCGACCAGCTGACAGTCGGGACGCAGGTGCGCGAGCGCCATCAGGAACGACCCCGTTCCGCTGCCGATGTCGAGCACGCGTAAAGCGCGGTTTTGCGGCAACAGCCCGGCGACCGCCGCGCTGGTCTGGCGGTTGGACAGGAACAGCGGTACGCGGGTCGCAAAGCTGTTCCAATAGACCAGGATCAGCGCGACCAGACCGGCAAGATACCAGCCGGCGGCGATGCCGAGTCCGTGAGCCGCCAGCAGCAGCGGTGAGAAGACCAGATGGATGATCAGCCACCAGCGTTCGCTGCGCATGACGATTGCGGCAGTCATCGTGATCGGTGCCTGTAGCAGCACGATTGTCCAGGGCTTCGGTGGGATCGCCCCGATGCCGAGCAGCAGGATCACGATGGCCCAGCCTGCGACCTGTGCGAGCAGTGCCTTCAGCGACGCGGGGAGGGTGAACCGGGTCTTTCGGTCGGGACCGGGTCGGGCCGCATCGCTCACGCACGTTTCAGCGCGGTCGTCTCGGGCTGTGCCTGTGGTGCCCGCCAGGCAGCCAGCAGGCGCTCGCGTTCCCGCTCGACCTTTTGCGCACTGCGTTCCTTGATATGACCGAAGCCGCGAATGCCGTCCGGCAGCGAGGCCAGTTCGACCGCGAGCGGCAACTTCAGGAAACTCAGACCCTCCAGAATCTCGGTGATGTGCTGTTCGTACTGCGCGATGAGTGCGCGTTCCATGCGTCGTTCCTCGGTCCGTCCGAACAGGTCCCAGCGGGTGCCGCGCAGGCCCTTCAGCCTCGCGAGCACGCCGAAGACCCGCTTCATGGCAGGGCCGAAGGCCTTCTTGGGGATCCGTCCGGTCTGCGGATCCAGCCTGGAGATCAGCGGAGGTGCAAGATGGAACCGGACCGTGAATTCGCCTTCGAAGGTGTCCTCGATCCGCTTCCAGAAGCCGGGGTCGGAATACAGGCGCGCGACCTCGTACTCGTCCTTGTACGCGAGCAGTCTGCAATAATTGCGCGCGACCGCTTCGGTCAGGCGTGCCGAACCGGCATTGCCGGTGACTTGCAGTTCCGCTTCGCGCACCTTGACCACCAGCGCCCTATAGCGTGCAGCATAGGCCTTGTCCTGATAGGCGGTCAGCAGGTCGACGCGCTTCGCGACGATGTCATCCAGATCGATCGCCCGGATCGGGACTATTTCGGCCGGACGGGTGAAGCGTTCCACCTTGTCGGGCGCATGGGCGGCACGTCGCCCCCACAGGAAGGCTTTCCTGTTCATGTCGATCGCGACGCCGTTCAGTTCGATCGCCCGCATCAGCCCGTCGTGGCTGACCGGTACCAGGCCTCTTTGCCACGCATAGCCGAGCAGGAACAGGTTCGTCGCAATGGCGTCGCCCATCAGCGCGGTGGCAATCTGCTGCGCGTCCAGCACGTCGATTGGGGAGTCGTCAACAGCGCCGCCGCCCACCGCATCGCGAATGGTCTTCACCATCTTGTCGAGCGGAAACTGCCAGTCGGGGTTGCGCGTGAAGTCCGACGTGGGTGTCTCGGCGTTGTTGACAACCACCCGGGTGCGCCCCGGGGCCATCTTCGCGAGCGCCTCGGTGCTCGCGGTGACGATGACATCGCCCCCGATCACGGCGTCCGCCTCCCCGGCGGCGATGCGCACCGCATGCAGATCCTCGGGCTGGTTCGCGATCCGGATGTGGCTGAAGACCGAACCGCCCTTCTGTGCCAGACCGGTCATGTCCAGCACGGTGACCCCCCTTCCGTCGAGATGCGCACCCATGCCGATCAATGCGCCGATGGTGACCACGCCGGTGCCGCCGACGCCGGTCACCATGATTCCGAAGGGCTCGTTCAGGCTCGGCAGGACGGGCACCGGCAATTCGTCGAACATCGACTCGTCGGCGGCGACCGCCTTGCCCTTGCGCAGCTGGCCGCCTTCGATGGTCACGAAGCTCGGGCAGAATCCGTTCAGGCAGGAATAGTCCTTGTTGCAGGAAGACTGGTCGATCTGGCGCTTGCGGCCGAACTCGGTCTCGACCGGTACGATCGACATGCAGTTGCTCGCGTGGCCACAGTCTCCGCAGCCTTCGCAAACCGCCTCATTGATGAAGACCCGACGCGCCGGGTCCGGGTAGAGCCCCCGTTTGCGCCGACGCCGTTTTTCGGCGGCACAGGTCTGGTCGTAGATCAGCGCGGTCACCCCGGGCGAAGCGCGCAGGTCGCGCTGGATCGCATCGAGTTCGTCGCGATGGCGGATCGGAACGTGCGCGATGTCGGCGGGCCCATAGTTGCGTTCGGTGCCGTCGGTGACCACGATGATGTTGCCGACCCCCTCGGCCTGCAACTGGCGCACGACCTTCGGCACGGTGAGTTCACCCTCGACCGGCTGTCCGCCGGTCATTGCGACCGCATCGTTGAACAGAATCTTGTACGTGATGTTCACGCGGGCCGCGACCGACTGGCGAATCGCCAGCAGGCCCGAGTGAAAGTAGGTTCCGTCACCGAGATTCGCGAAGATGTGCTGTTCGCTGGTGAACGGCGCCTGACCGACCCAGGGCACGCCCTCACCGCCCATCTGCGTGAAGGTGCCGGTACGCCGGTCGGGCATCCAGGTCACCATGTAGTGACAGCCGATGCCGGCCACGGCGCGGCTGCCCTCCGGCACGCGGGTCGAGGTGTTGTGCGGGCAGCCGGAGCAGAAGGTCGGGACGCGATCGACCGAGAAGATGCGCTGGGACAGGGCTTTCTCCTTGGCCTCGAGAAAGGTCAGGCGTGCCTTGATCCGGTCGGACGTGAAAAAGCGGCCGACGCGCGCCGCGATGACCCGCGCGATCATCGCCGGGGTCAGCTCGCCGGCCGCCGGCAACAGCCACTGTCCATGGTCTATGGTGCCGTCGGCCTGCTGGATGCGTGCCCATTCGCCCTTTTCGTCGAATTTGCCGATCACGCGCGGTCGCACGTCCTCGCGCCAGTTGTAGAGTTCCTCCTTGAGCTGATATTCGAGCAGCTGGCGCTTTTCCTCGATCACCAGGATTTCGTCCAGGCCCTCGGCGAAATGGCGCACGCCGTCCGCCTCCAGTGGCCAGACCATGGCGACCTTGTAGAGCCGGATGCCGATTTCGGCCGCGAGCGCGTCGTCGATTCCGAGGTCGTCCAGGGCCTGGCGGACATCGAGATAGGACTTTCCGGACGTGATGATGCCCAGGCGTGGCAGCGGGGAGTCGATGACGATTCGATTCAGCTGATTCGCACGACAGTAGGCCAGCGCGGCATACAGTTTCTGGTTGAGCAGCCGTTTTTCCTGGATCAGCGGAGGGTCCGGCCAGCGAAGGTTCAGGCCGTCGTCGGGCAACGCGAAGTCGGTCGGAATCTGCACCTCGACCCGATTCGGCGCGACATCGACCGAGGCGGACGTTTCGACCGTGTCGGCCAGCGCCTTGAACGCCACCCAGCAGCCGGAGTAGCGCGACAGAGCATAACCATGCACGCCCAGGTCGATGTACTCCTGCACGCCGGCCGGCGCGAGCACCGGCATCATCATGGCCTTGAAGAAGTGGTCGGTCTGATGGGGTAGCGTCGATGACTTGGCCGCATGATCGTCGCCCGCGATCACCAGCACACCGCCGTGGCGTGAGCTGCCCGCGGCATTGCCATGTCTGAACACGTCGCCGCATCGGTCCACGCCCGGTCCCTTGCCATACCACATCGCGAACACGCCATCGTATTTTGCATGCGGTGACAGATTCACCTGTTGCGAACCCCACACCGCCGTGGCGGCGAGGTCTTCATTTACGCCGGGCTGGAACACGATCTGGTGATCGGCGAGGTGATCTCTTGCCTTCCACAGGGTCTGATCGAGCCCGCCCAGCGGAGAACCGCGATAGCCCGACACGAACCCGGCCGTGTTCAGACCGGCGCTCTGGTCGCGTTCGCGCTGAATCATCAACAGTCGCACCAGCGCCTGATAGCCGGTCATGAAGACACGACCGGAGATCAGGTACTTGTCCTCCAGCGTGGCGGTGCGAACGGGAGCGGGGGTGCTGGGGTCGGCTGTTGCCATGTTGCGGCTCCTTTCAGTCAAAGCTTGGATCGGGCTTTGCATGCCATCCGCCTCGTGGGCGGACTCTGTTCTGCCGTGTGAAGCGCGCGCCACAGGGTACGAGATCGCGCCTTCCCACTCTGCCGGCTGCACAGCGAGCGAAGCCAATCTGTCGATGCGGTCAAATACATGGATACCCTGAGGCGCTCAAGGTTCACGGCGCCTTGATGATCTTGCCGGGATTGAGCAGATCGTCCGGATCCAGCGCGCATTTGAGCGCGCGCATCGTGTCGACGGCGGCCTGCCCATGTTCGTCGATGAGGAAGTTCTGTTTGCCGCAGCCGATGCCGTGCTCGCCGGTGCAGGTGCCATCCATCGCGAGTGCCCTCGCCACGATGCTGCGGTTGAGGGCCTCGGCCCGCTCGAGTTCTGCTTCGTCGTCCGGCTTTACCAGAATCAGCGTGTGGAAGTTACCGTCCCCGACATGGCCGACGATCGGTGCGATCAGGCCGCTGGCCTCGATGTCCTGTCGCGTTCCGGCGATGCAGTCGGCCAGACGCGAGATCGGCACACAGACGTCGGTGGTGAGGCCGCGCGAGCCGGGGCGCAGGTTCAGGCAGGCAAAATAGGTGTCGTGACGCGCCTGCCACAGGCGGCTGCGATCCTCCGGGCGGCTCGTCCATTCGAAGTTCGCGCCGCCGTTGTCCATTGCCAGTGTTTGCACCGTGCGTGCCTGCTCCTCGACGCTGGCGGGCGAGCCGTGAAACTCGAAGAAAAGCATCGGAGCCTCTTCGAGCGTGGTCTTGCTGTACCGGTTGATCGCCTGCACCGTGAGCCTGTCGAGCAGTTCGATGCGCGCGATCGGCACGCCGAGCTGTATCGTCTCGATCACGGTGCGAACGGCCCGATCGACATCGGGAAACGCACAGACGGCAGCCGAGATCGCTTCGGGCAAGGGGTGGAGTCGCACCGTGATTTCGGTGATCAGCCCCAGCGTCCCTTCCGAACCGACCATCAATCGGGTCAGGTCGTAGCCTGCCGACGATTTGCGCGCGCGACTGCCGGTGCGGATGACGCGGCCATCGGCCATGACCACTTCCAGCGCGAGCACGTTGTCGCGCATCGTGCCGTATCGCACCGCGTTGGTGCCGGATGCCCGTGTGGCGGTCATGCCCCCGAGGCTCGCATCGGCGCCGGGGTCGATCGGGAAGAACAGACCGCTTCCGTGCAGTTCGGTGTTCAGCTGCTTGCGCGTGACGCCGGGTTGAACGACTGCGTCCAGGTCTTCCCCGCGTACCGCCAGCACCTTGTTCATCTCGGAGAAATCGACACTGATGCCCCCATGCAGGGCGAGGATATGGCCCTCGAGCGAGCTGCCGGCGCCATACGGGATGATCGGCACGCGATGTTCGCGGCAGGCCTTCACGATCGTGACCACATCCGACGTGGAGTGCGGCCAGACCACGGCATCGGGCAGGGCGTCCGGAAAGTGGGACTCGTCATGTCCGTGATGCGCACGCACCGCCTCGGCTGTGCTGAAACGCCCGCCGAAGGCCTGGGTCAGCGCAGCGATGAAGTCGTCCGGCAGGGGGCGATGTCTCGGTCGCGCATTCATGGCCATGTCTCCGTGCAGGCTGTATTCTGCGGACAGCCTACACCAGATGAGGCCGCAGGGGTTCCGGCGCTGGACCGCGGCGATGCGCTCGTAACGGCCCCAACATTTTTGCCGTAATATTTGACATTATTCTCGCTACGCTCTATAGTGCGGCGCTTCTCGCTTGGAGGGGTACCCAAGCGGTCAACGGGATCAGACTGTAAATCTGACGGCTCAGCCTTCGAAGGTTCGAATCCTTCCCCCTCCACCAAGCTTCGCCAGTTGTCCGGTGTTTGGCTGGCCTCGCAGCGGGCATGAAGCGGGTCGTCTGCGTTGTACGCGGGTGTAGCTCAATGGTAGAGCAGAAGCCTTCCAAGCTTACGACGAGGGTTCGATTCCCTTCACCCGCTCCAGGCCAGGCATGAACGATTTCGGAGCCCATGTAGCTCAGTGGTAGAGCACTCCCTTGGTAAGGGAGAGGCCACGTGTTCAATCCACGTCATGGGCACCACTATTTCGCAGGTCTCGCTGCGCGCGATTGTCGAAGTGACTTTGATCCGGATTTTCTGAACTGAACTAAAGGTGGTGATATGGCTAAAGGCAAGTTTGAGCGGACGAAGCCGCACGTAAACGTGGGCACGATCGGTCACGTTGACCATGGCAAGACGACTTTGACGGCGGCGATCACGACGATTCTGTCGAAGAAGTTCGGGGGCGAGGCGAAGGCGTACGACCAGATCGACGCGGCGCCGGAAGAGAAGGCGCGCGGGATCACGATCAACACGGCGCACGTGGAGTACGAGACCGAGAGCCGCCACTATGCGCACGTGGATTGCCCGGGTCACGCGGACTACGTGAAGAACATGATCACGGGTGCAGCGCAGATGGACGGTGCGATCCTGGTGTGCTCGGCCGCGGACGGCCCGATGCCGCAGACGCGCGAGCACATTCTGCTGGCCCGCCAGGTCGGCGTGCCGTACATCATCGTGTTTCTGAACAAGTGCGACATGGTCGACGATGAGGAGCTGCTCGAGCTGGTCGAGATGGAAGTGCGCGAGCTGCTGTCCAAGTACGATTTTCCGGGCGACGACATTCCGATCATCAAGGGTTCGGCGCTGAAGGCGCTCGAGGGCGACCAGAGCCCGATCGGCGAGCCGGCGATCCTTGAGCTGGCCGCTGCGCTGGACAGCTACATTCCGACGCCCGAGCGTGCGATCGACAAGCCGTTTCTGCTGCCGATCGAAGACGTGTTCTCGATCTCGGGCCGTGGTACGGTGGTGACTGGTCGTGTCGAGCGCGGGATCGTGAAGGTCGGTGAAGAAATCGAGATCGTCGGGATCAAGCCGACGGTCAAGACCACCTGCACGGGCGTGGAGATGTTCCGCAAGCTGCTCGATCAGGGTCAGGCGGGCGACAACGTGGGTGTGCTGCTGCGCGGCACCAAGCGTGAAGACGTCGAGCGCGGCCAGGTGCTGTGCAAGCCGGGTTCGATCAAGCCGCACACGCACTTCACGGGTGAGGTGTATGTGCTGAGCAAGGAAGAGGGCGGCCGTCACACGCCGTTCTTCAACAACTACCGTCCGCAGTTCTACTTCCGCACGACGGATGTGACCGGTTCGATCTCGCTGCCGGAAGGCACGGAGATGGTGATGCCGGGCGACAACGTGTCGATCACGGTGAAGCTGATCGCGCCGATCGCGATGGAAGAAGGTCTGCGTTTTGCGATCCGCGAAGGCGGTCGTACCGTCGGCGCCGGTGTCGTTGCCAAGGTCATCGAGTAATTGCGCCTGCAAGGGTAATCGCTCGGGGACGGGCGTCCTCCGCAAGAGGGCGCCCTCGTAGTTCTGCCGCAGGGGTATAGCTCAACTGGCAGAGCGTCGGTCTCCAAAACCGAAGGTTGGGGGTTCGATTCCCTCTGCCCCTGCCACTCTTTTCCGGATCTCAATAAGTCGATGGCCGATAAGATAAAGCTTGCACTGGCTCTTGCCCTGGTCGGGGCCGGGATAGCCGGCTTTTACGCTCTTTCCGAAATGGCGCTGGTCGTGCGCGTGCTGTCGGTGCTGATTGGTGTCGGCGTCGCGGTGGCCGTCGCCTGGCGGACCGAGTTGGGTCAGCGATTCGTTGCCTTCGCGCGTGAAGCGATCGTCGAAACCCGCAAGGTCGTCTGGCCGACCCGGAAAGAGACGGTTCAGATGACCGGAATGGTCTTTGCATTCGTGGTCGTGATAGCAATCTTCCTCTGGCTGACCGACAAGGGTCTCGAGTGGGTGTTGTACGACCTCGTTCTGGGTTGGAAGTGATCATGACGAAGCGCTGGTACGTGGTGCATGCCTATTCAGGCTTCGAGAAGTCCGTTCAGCGGGCTTTGGTGGAGCGGGTCAGCCGCGCCGGGATGCAGGATGCGTTCGGCCAGATTCTCGTGCCGGTGGAAGAGGTCGTCGAGATGAAAGGCGGCCAGAAGAGCATCACCGAACGCAAGTTCTTCCCGGGTTATGTGCTTGTCGAAATGGATATGAACGACGAGAGCTGGCACCTGGTGAAGTCGACGCCCAAGGTCACCGGGTTCGTCGGCGGTTCCGCGAACAAGCCGACGCCGATTTCCGAGAAGGAAGTCGAGAAGATCATGCACCAGATGCAGGAGGGCGTGGAGAAGCCGCGTCCCAAGGTCTTGTGGGAACTGGGCGAGGTGGTGCGTGTGAAGGAAGGTCCCTTCACCGACTTCCATGGAGCCGTGGAAGACGTCAACTACGACAAGAGCAAATTGCGGGTGTCGGTGACCATCTTCGGTCGCGCGACGCCAGTCGAACTGGATTTCGGTCAGGTCGAGAAGACCTGATCGGTCAGTGCCCTGCAAGGGGCGAATGCCCGGATCTTCCGGGTCTCGAGGAGCGTCGATACCGTCCGGCGCGCTTGTACTCACCATAGGAGTCAGCCTAGATGGCAAAGAAAATCATCGGCTACATCAAGCTGCAGGTGCCAGCTGGTAAAGCCAACCCAAGCCCCCCGATCGGTCCGGCGCTCGGTCAGCGCGGCCTGAACATCATGGAATTCTGCAAGGCCTTCAACGCCAAGACCCAGGGTCTCGAGCCGGGCCTGCCGATTCCGGTGGTCATTACTGCGTTTGCGGACAAGAGCTTCACCTTCATCATGAAGACGCCGCCGGCGTCCATCCTGATCAAGAAGGCGGCCAAGATCACGAAGGGCTCGCCGAAGCCGCATACCGACAAGGTCGGCAGCATCACGCGTGCCCAGGTCGAGGAGATTGCGAAGACCAAGATGCCGGATCTCACCGCCACGGATCTGGAAGCGGCCGTCAAGACCATTGCGGGTTCCGCCCGCAGCATGGGTATCACCGTGGAGGGCCTCTGATCATGGCCAAGATTTCGAAGCGTGTGCAGGCGCTGCGCGCCAAAGTGGATCGCAATCGCGTCTATCCCGTGGTCGAAGCGCTGACGCTGGTCAAGGAATGTGCGACCGCCAAGTTCGACGAGTCGATCGACATCTCCGTGAACCTCGGTGTGGATGCACGCAAATCGGACCAGCTGGTGCGTGGTTCGGTCGTGCTGCCGGCTGGAACCGGCAAGAGTGTGCGTGTCGCGGTGTTCGCGCAGGGCGACAAGGCCGAGTTGGCCCGTGCGGCCGGTGCGGACGTGGTCGGTTTCGATGACCTTGCGGCGGAGGTGAAGGCGGGCAATATCAACTTCGATCTGTGTATCGCCACCCCCGATGCGATGCGCGTCGTCGGTCAGCTCGGCCAGATCCTCGGTCCTCGTGGCCTGATGCCCAACCCGAAAGTCGGTACCGTGACGATGGACGTGGAGACCGCGGTCAAGAATGCCAAGGCCGGTCAGGTGCAGTACCGCACCGACAAGGCGGGCATCATCCATGCGACGATCGGTCGTGCATCTTTCAGCATCGAGGCCCTGCAGCAAAACGCGGGTGCGATCATCGACGCATTGGTCAAGGCCAAGCCGGCCGCGTCCAAGGGCGTGTACCTGCGCCGCGTCGCGGTGTCGAGCACCATGGGCACGGGTGTGAAGGTCGAGCCGGGCAGCATTTCGGCAGTTTGATTTACCGGGCGGCGTATGCCGCTCTGGAACTTTGGGCTGTCGCCCCGCAGGGGCGGCAGGTTGTCAAAGACCGTTGGGGGAAGATTCGGGCAGCTCGTTTCACAGGGTGACCGGACCGACCTTAATTCAGGTTCGCGATGAACCAACCCAACGCAGATGGCGTATCCCGAAACAGGATTTCGGTTCAGCATGTCCCCGAACATGAGCCTTGCTCCTGAAGACGGTCGCCTTGGTTGTCTGCAATGATGCCCGAAACGGTGTCTGCGCAGACGTTTCACTGAAGGGAGATGACCTTGGGTCTCAATCTTGATGACAAGAAGGCAGTCGTTGCCGAAGTGTCCGCCGAACTGGCGAGCGCCCAGGCCGTGATCGTCGCTGAGTACCGTGGTCTCGAAGTCGGGCATATCACCGCTCTGCGCGCTCAGGCGCGTTCGTCCGGTGTGTTCCTGCGCGTCCTCAAAAACACGCTCGTTCGCCGTGCCGTAGAAGGCACGCCGTTCGAGGGTCTGGCTACGCAGCTGGTGGGACCGCTGATCTATGGAATTTCCAAGGATCCGGTGGCTTCCGCGAAAGTGCTGCAGAATTTCGCCAAGACCCATGACAAGCTGGTGATCAAGGGCGGTGCGATGCCGAACTACGTCATGGACGCCGATGGCGTCAAGGCGTTGGCATCGATGCCGAGCCGCGAGGAACTGCTTGCCACGTTGTTGGGGACGATGCAGGCGCCGGTGGTCAAGTTCGTTCAGACGCTCAACGAAGTTCCGGGCAAGTTTGTTCGTACCGTGGCCGCACTGCGCGATTCCAAAGAGACTGCGTAATTCCCTAGATTCACCTTCTCGCGAAGGTGTTTACATGATTCAGGAGTAAGAAATGGCTGTGTCCAAAGACGAAATTCTGGAAGCAATTGGCAACATGACCGTGCTCGAGCTGTCTCAGCTCATCAAGGACATGGAAGAGAAGTTCGGCGTGTCGGCCGCCGCCGCTGTTGCAGTGGCCGCTCCGGCCGCCGCCGGTGGCGAAGCTGCCGCCGTGGAAGAGAAGACCGAGTTCGACGTGATCCTGCTGGCTCCCGGCGAGAAGAAGGTCGAGGCGATCAAAGTCGTCCGTGCCGCAACCGGCCTGGGCCTCAAGGAAGCCAAGGACCTGGTCGATGGCGCTCCGAAGGCAGTCAAGGAAGCTGTTTCCAAGGCTGACGCCGAGGCGCTCAAGAAGCAACTCGAAGACGCCGGCGCCAAGGTCGAGATCAAGTAAGTCCTTGGTTTTGTTCGGGGCTGGCGACCTTCGGGACGCCGGCCCTTTCGTGCTTTGTAACAGCAAATGGACATAACTCAGCGTACGATGTACCAGCCGCTTCGATCCCATTTCGCGTGGGGCGCTGTGTTCTGTCTCTTTGACGTCTGACCTCTACTCGGAGCATCCATGGCGTATTCCTACACCGAAAAGAAACGTATTCGCAAGAGTTTTGCCAAGCGCACCGCCGTGCGGAACGTGCCTTTCCTGCTCGCAACCCAGATCGATTCCTTCATCTCCTTCCTGCAGGCGGATACCCCGCCGGAGGTCAGGTTGAACGAGGGGCTGCAGGCGGCCTTCACGTCGATCTTCCCGATCGTCAGTCACAGCGGCAATGCCAGGCTCGAGTTCGTTCAATACATGCTGGGCGAACCCGCCTTCGATGTAAAGGAATGTCAGCAGCGCGGCCTGACCTTTGCGGCGCCCCTGCGGGCGCGCGTTCGTCTGGTGATCATGGATCGCGACGCGCCGAAGGAAACGATCAAGGAAGTGAAGGAGCAGGAAGTGTACATGGGCGAGATTCCGCTCATGACCACCACGGGTTCATTCGTGATCAACGGTACCGAGCGGGTCATTGTGTCCCAGTTGCACCGTTCCCCGGGCGTGTTCTTCGATCACGACCGGGGTAAGACGCATTCGTCGGGCAAGCTGCTGTTCTCGGCGCGCGTGATTCCGTACCGTGGTTCGTGGCTCGATTTCGAGTTCGACCCTAAGGACTGCCTGTTCTTCCGTGTGGATCGCCGGCGCAAGATGCCGGTCAGCATCCTGCTGCGCGCGATCGGCATGTCCCCGGAGGACATTCTCGAGGCTTTCCATGATTTCGACGCGTTCCGCCTGAACGGCGAGACCATCGGATTCGAGGTCGTGCCCGAACGCCTGCGTGGAGAGGTGGCGCGTTTCGACATTGCGGACGGCAGCGGCAAGGTCATCGTTGCGCGCGACAAGCGGATCACAGCGAAGCATATTCGCGAGATGGATCAGGCTGGCGTGCGGATGATCGAGGTTCCGGAAGACTTTCTGCTGGGACGCGTGATCGCACGCAACATCGCCGATCCCGAAACCGGAGAGTTGCTGGCGCGCGCCAACGACGAGATCACCGAGGACCTTCTCGCGAAAATGCGTATTGCCGGCATCGCGGATTTCCAGGTGCTGTACATCAACGATCTCGATCGCGGCGGATACATCTCGCAGACGCTGCGAATCGACGAGACCGCCGACCAGTGGGCGGCTCGGGTCGCGATCTACCGGATGATGCGTCCGGGCGAGCCGCCGACCGAGGATGCGGTCGAGGCCTTGTTCCAGGGACTGTTCTACGCCGAGGAGCGGTACGACCTCTCCGGCGTGGGGCGCATGAAGTTCAACCGGCGTGCCTATCCGGAGACGGTCGACGATCGCTCGCCGGGTTGGCTCAAGCGCTTCTATGAGCGGGTCGGCAAGTTCGACGAAGAGGGTCCTGGAACGCTGTCGAACGAGGACATCCTTGCAGTCATTGGGGTGCTGGTCGAATTGCGCAATGGCCGCGGCGAGATCGACGACATCGATCACCTCGGTAACCGTCGCGTCCGTTCGGTCGGTGAACTGGCCGAGAACCAGTTCCGTGCAGGTCTGGTCCGGGTCGAGCGCGCGGTCAAGGAGCGCCTGTCGCAGGCCGAATCCGACAACCTGATGCCTCACGACCTGATCAACGCGAAGCCGATCTCGGCCGCGATCAAGGAGTTCTTCGGGTCCAGCCAGTTGTCTCAGTTCATGGATCAGACCAACCCACTGTCGGAGATCACGCACAAGCGCCGCGTGTCGGCACTCGGCCCGGGCGGTCTGACGCGCGAGCGCGCCGGATTCGAGGTGCGCGACGTGCATCCGACCCATTACGGGCGCGTCTGCCCGATCGAAACGCCCGAAGGCCCGAACATCGGCCTGATCAACTCGCTCGCCGTGTATGCGCGCACCAATCGCTATGGTTTCCTCGAGACACCGTATCGCAAGGTCGTCGACGGCGTCGTGACCGACCAGATAGATTATCTGTCCGCGATCGAGGAAGGGCATTACGTGATCGCGCAGGCGAATGCCGACATGGACGAAAGCGGCCGACTGGTCGGCGATCTGGTGTCGTGTCGTTTCAAGGGCGAATTCACGCTGTCGACGACCGACCAGATCCAGTACATGGACGTCGCGCCGGGCCAGATCGTGTCGGTCGCCGCCTCGCTGATTCCGTTTCTCGAGCATGACGACGCAAACCGTGCGCTGATGGGCGCCAACATGCAGCGCCAGGCGGTCCCGTGCCTGCGTCCCGAGAAGCCGCTGGTCGGCACCGGAATCGAACGCACCGTCGCGGTCGATTCGGGTACCGCAGTGCGTGCGCGACGGGGTGGTGTGGTCGACTATGCCGATGCCAACCGGATCGTGGTCCGGGTCAATGACGACGAGACTCTGGCGGGCGAGGTCGGTGTCGACATCTACAACCTGATCAAGTACACGCGCTCGAACCAGAACACCAACATCAACCAGCGTCCGATCGTGAAGGTCGGCGATCTGATCGGCAGTGGTGACGTGATCGCGGACGGTGCGTCGACTGACCTCGGCGAACTGGCGGTCGGACAGAACATGCTGGTCGCGTTCATGCCGTGGAACGGCTACAACTTCGAGGATTCGATCCTGATCTCCGAGCGCGTGGTGGCCGACGATCGTTTCACGTCCATCCACATCGAGGAATTGACGGTCGTCGCGCGCGACACCAAGCTCGGCCCCGAGGAGATCACCCGGGATATCGCGTCGCTGGGCGAAGCCCAGATGTCGCGTCTGGACGACTCGGGCATCGTGTACATCGGTGCGGAGGTCGAGGCGGGCGACGTGCTGGTCGGCAAGGTCACGCCCAAGGGCGAGACCCAGCTGACCCCGGAAGAGAAGCTGTTGCGTGCGATCTTCGGCGAGAAGGCCTCCGACGTGAAGGACACTTCGTTGCGGGTGCCGTCCGGCATGGTCGGCACGGTCATCGACGTGCAGGTGTTCACGCGTGAGGGCATCGAGCGTGACAAGCGCGCGCAGTCGATCATCGACGACATGTTGCGCAGCTTCAAGACCGATCTGGCCGATCAGATGCGTATCGTCGAGCGCGATGCGTTCGCGCGTATGCGCCGGTTGATCGTCGGGCAGAAGGTCAATGGCGGTCCGCGCAAGCTCGCCAAGGGGACCGAAGTCAGCGAAGCCTATCTGGATTCGCTCGAGCAGTACCACTGGTTCGACATCCGCATGGCGGACGAGGGGATCGCGGCTCAGCTCGAAGCGATTCGCGAAGGCCTGGAGAAGACCCGCAAGGATTTCGAGCTCGCCTTCGAGATCAAGAAGAAGAAGCTCACCCAGGGCGATGAGTTGCCCCCGGGTGTGCAGAAGATGGTCAAGGTCCACCTCGCGGTCAAGCGTCGCCTGCAGCCGGGCGACAAGATGGCCGGTCGTCATGGCAACAAGGGCGTGGTTTCGCGCATCGTGCCGGTCGAGGACATGCCCTACATGGCCGATGGCACTCCGGTCGATATCGCGTTGAACCCGCTCGGCGTGCCGTCGCGGATGAACATCGGTCAGATTCTGGAGACACATCTCGGGCGTGCCGCGAAGGCGCTGGGGCAGCGGATCGACGAGATGCTGCGTCGCAATGCCGCGGTGTCCGAAGTCCGTGCGATGCTCGACAAGATCTACAACGGCAGCGGCAAGAAAGAGGATCTGGACTCCATGACCGACGCCGAGATCATCGAACTCGCGTCCAATCTGAAGCATGGCGTGCCGTTCGCGACGCCGGTGTTCGACGGTGCGAACGAGTCCGAGATCGAGGCGATGTTCGAGCTGGCGGGGCTGGACCCCAGCGGCCAGGTCACGCTCTATGACGGACGCACCGGGGACGCCTTCGATCGCAAGGTGACGGTCGGCTACAAGCATGTGCTCAAGCTGCACCATCTGGTCGATGACAAGATGCATGCCCGTTCCACCGGCCCTTATTCGCTGGTCACCCAGCAGCCTTTGGGCGGCAAGGCGCAGTTCGGCGGACAGCGTTTCGGGGAGATGGAGGTCTGGGCGCTCGAGGCCTATGGCGCCGCCTACACGCTGCAGGAGATGCTGACCGTGAAGTCGGACGATGTCACCGGTCGTACCAAGGTCTACGAGAACATCGTGAAGGGTGAACACAGGATCGATGCCGGCATGCCGGAGTCGTTCAACGTGTTGGTGAAGGAAATCCGCTCCCTCGCGATCGACATCGATCTGGACACTTATTGACCCGGGTGAAAGCCCCTTAATGCTTACCCGGATGGAGTGATACATGAAAAGCCTGCTCGCTGACCTGTTCAAGCAAACCCTTCCCAATGAGGATCAGTTCGACGCGATCACGGTCGGTCTGGCCTCACCGGACAAGATCCGTTCCTGGTCCTACGGCGAGGTCCGTAAGCCGGAAACCATCAACTACCGAACCTTCAAGCCGGAGCGGGACGGGTTGTTCTGCGCCAAGATCTTCGGACCGGTCAAGGATTACGAGTGCCTGTGCGGCAAGTACAAGCGGCTCAAGCATCGTGGCGTGATCTGCGAGAAATGCGGCGTCGAAGTGACGCTGTCCAAGGTTCGGCGTGAGCGCATGGGCCACATCGAGCTGGCCAGCCCGGTCGCGCACATCTGGTTCCTGAAGAGCCTGCCGAGCCGCCTGGGCATGGTGCTGGACATGACCCTGCGCGACATCGAACGCGTGCTGTACTTCGAAGCCTTCGTCGTGGTCGAGCCCGGTCTGACGCCGTTGACCCGCGGTCAGTTGCTGACCGAGGACGACTATCTGGCCAAGGTCGAGGAGTACGGTGACGATTTCGATGCGTCGATGGGTGCCGAGGGCATCCGCGAATTGCTGCGTACACTCGACCTCAACAACGAAGTCGAGAAATTGCGCGGCGAACTCGAGACGACCGGCTCGGAAGCCAAGGTCAAGAAGTTCTCGAAGCGCCTCAAGGTACTCGAGGCCTTCCAGAGCTCCGGGATCAAGCCCGAGTGGATGATCCTCGAAGTATTGCCGGTGTTACCGCCCGATCTGCGTCCGCTGGTGCCGCTGGACGGCGGTCGTTTCGCGACCTCGGATCTGAACGACCTGTATCGTCGCGTGATCAACCGCAACAACCGTCTGAAGCGGCTGCTGGAACTCAAGGCGCCCGAGATCATCGTGCGCAACGAGAAGCGCATGTTGCAGGAGTCGGTCGATTCGCTGCTCGACAACGGTCGCCGCGGCAAGGCGATGACCGGCCCGAACAAGCGGCCGCTGAAGTCGCTGGCTGACATGATCAAGGGCAAGGGCGGCCGTTTCCGTCAGAATCTGCTGGGCAAGCGGGTCGATTATTCCGGCCGTTCGGTCATCGTGGTCGGTCCGCAGTTGAAGCTGCACCAGTGCGGCCTGCCCAAGCTGATGGCGCTGGAACTGTTCAAACCCTTCATCTTCAACAAGCTCGAACTGCGCGGTCTGGCGACCACGATCAAGCAGGCCAAGAAGATGGTCGAAAGCCAGGAGCCGGTGGTGTGGGACATTCTCGAAGAGGTGATCCGAGAGCACCCGGTCATGCTGAACCGCGCGCCGACGCTGCACCGTCTCGGCATCCAGGCGTTCGAACCGGTCCTTATCGAAGGCAAGGCGATCCAGCTTCACCCGCTGGTCTGCGTCGCGTTCAACGCCGACTTCGACGGTGACCAGATGGCCGTTCACGTGCCCCTGTCGCTCGAGGCGCAGATGGAAGCGCGCACGCTGATGCTCGCGTCGAACAACGTTCTGTCGCCGGCCAACGGCGAGCCGATCATCGTGCCGTCCCAGGACATCGTGCTGGGTCTGTATTACGCGACCCGCGAGGCGATCAACGCGCCCGGTGAGGGCATGATGTTCTCCGATGTCGCCGAGGCGCGTCGTGCCTACGAGTCCGGCTACGCTTCGTTGCACGCCAAGGTCTCGGTGCGTATCCCGACGGTCGAGTTTGGACCGGACGGTGAGCACATCCCGGTTCTGCAACGCTATGAAACGACTGTCGGTCGCGCGCTGCTGTCCGACATCCTGCCGGCCGGTCTGCCGTTCAGCATCATCGACAAGGCGCTGCAGAAAAAGGAAATTTCAAAACTCATCAACGCGACATTCCGTCGGTGCGGGCTGAAGGAGACGGTGGTCTTCGCAGACAAGCTGATGCAGTTCGGCTTCACGCTGGCGACTCGCGCGGGTATCTCGATTGCGGTCAAGGACATGCTCGTCCCGAGCGAGAAGAACGTACTGATCGCCGAAGCGGAAAAGGAAGTCAAGGAGATCGCCGATCAATACACGTCGGGTCTGGTGACCGACGGCGAGCGCTACAACAAGGTCGTGGATATCTGGGGCCGTGCAGGCGACCAGGTCGCCAAGGCGATGATGGACCAGTTGGGCCAGGATGACGTGGTCAATCGTGACGGCGAGACGGTCAAGCAGGAGTCGTTCAACTCGATCTACATGATGGCCGACTCGGGGGCACGGGGTTCGGCCGCGCAGATCCGTCAGCTGGCGGGCATGCGCGGCCTGATGGCCAAGCCGGATGGTTCGATCATCGAGACCCCGATCACGACGAACTTCCGTGAAGGTCTGAACGTTCTGCAGTACTTCATCTCCACCCACGGCGCGCGCAAGGGTCTGGCCGATACCGCGTTGAAGACCGCGAACTCGGGTTACCTGACCCGTCGTCTGGTCGACGTGACCCAGGATCTGGTGGTTACCGAAGACGATTGCGGCACCCGCGAGGGTTTCGTGATGAAAGCCCTGATCGAGGGCGGCGAAGTGGTCGAACCGCTGCGCGAACGCATCCTTGGCCGTGTCTGTGCCGAAGATCTGGTGAATCCGGATACGCAGGAAACGCTGATCGAAGCGGGCACGCTCCTGACCGAAGACATGGTCGAATTGATCGACAGCGTCGGTATCGATGAGGTCAAGGTCCGAACTGCACTGACCTGCGAAACCCGCTTCGGTATTTGCGGCAAATGTTACGGGCGTGACCTGGGCCGCGGCAGCGAGGTGAACGTCGGAGAGGCTGTCGGTGTCATCGCGGCGCAGTCCATCGGTGAGCCGGGCACCCAGCTGACGATGCGGACCTTCCACGTCGGTGGCGCGGCCTCGCGTGCAGCGGCGGCCAGTGGTGTCGAGGCGAAGTCGGGCGGGACGATCCGGTTTGCGGGCAACATGCGTTATGTGACGAACGCCAAGGCCGAGAAGGTCGTCATCGCGCGTTCGGCGGAACTGGTGGTGGCCGACGACATGGGTCGCGAGCGCGAGCGTCACAAACTGCCCTACGGCGCGACACTGTTCGTCGATGACGGCATGACGATCAAGGCGGGGCTGCAGCTGGCCACATGGGATCCGCACACCCGGCCGATCATCACCGAGTACGCAGGTACGGTGCGGTTCGAGAACGTCGAGGAAGGCGTGACCGTCGCGAAGCAGATCGACGAGGTCACCGGCCTGTCGACGCTGGTGGTCATCGACGCGAAGCGTCGTGCGTCCGGTACCGGCAGCAAGGGCGTGCGTCCGCAGGTCAAACTGCTGGACGAACAGGGCGAGGAGGTCCGCAATGCCGGCACCGATCACTCGGTAGCGATCACGTTCCAGGTGGGTTCGCTGATCACCGTCAAGGATGGCCAGCAGGTCAGTGTCGGCGACGTGCTGGCGCGTATTCCCCAGGAGTCGGCCAAGACCCGTGACATCACCGGGGGTCTGCCGCGTGTGGCCGAACTGTTCGAGGCCCGCGCACCCAAGGACGCTGGCGTGCTGGCCGAGTTCACCGGCACTGTGTCGTTCGGCAAGGATACCAAGGGCAAGCAGCGTCTGGTCATCACCGAGCCCGACGGCACCGCGCACGATTTCCTGATTCCCAAGGACAAGCATCTGATGGTGCACGACGGGCAGGTGGTCAATAAGGGTGAGCTGATCGTCGACGGCCCGGCCGATCCGCACGACATCCTGCGTCTGCAGGGCGTATCCGCGCTGGCGCGCTACATCATCGACGAGGTGCAGGACGTTTATCGACTGCAGGGCGTAAAGATCAACGACAAGCACATTGAGGTTATCGTCCGTCAGATGTTGCGTCGTGTCGTGATCACCGACCCCGGCGAAACCCGCTTCATTCGGGAAGAGCAGGTCGAGCGTTCGGATGTGCTCGAGGAGAACGACCGGATGGAAGCCGAGGGCAAGCTGCCGTGCAACTATGAAAACGTATTGCTCGGCATCACCAAGGCTTCGTTGTCCACCGATTCCTTCATCTCGGCGGCATCGTTCCAGGAGACTACGCGCGTGCTGACCGAAGCGGCCATCATGGGCAAGCGCGATGAACTGCGTGGGCTGAAGGAGAACGTCATAGTGGGTCGCCTGATACCGGCCGGAACGGGCATGGCCTACCATCGCAACAGACGGAACCAGGCCGCGGGGGAAGATCTCGGCGCCGAGCATGCATGGCCCAGTGTGGATGAGACGCCGGCCGAAGTTACCGGCGATGCCGCACAGGACGTGCAGGCAGGTTGACGAGAGACCGCGACTCGGCGTAAAATCCGGCCTCTTTATGCGGGCTGACCAATCGTAGTCAGCGTCGTGCTCGCAAGGGGTGGTGTTCGCGCCCGGGCCCGGAATAATCTGCCGAGGCAGCCTGAAGCGGGCTGCCTCGGGTTATTTGGAAAACAGAAAGCTATGCCAACAATCAATCAGCTGGTCCGCAAGCCGCGGGAAAAAGTTGTGGTCAAGAGCAAGGTGCCTGCGCTCGAGGCCTGCCCGCAGAAACGGGGTGTCTGCACCCGTGTTTACACGACCACACCTAAAAAGCCGAACTCCGCGCTGCGTAAGGTCGCGAAGGTGCGCCTGACCAACGGGTTCGAGGTGATCTCGTACATTGGTGGTGAGGGTCACAACCTGCAGGAGCACTCGGTCGTTCTGATTCGTGGTGGTCGTGTCAAGGATTTGCCGGGTGTGCGTTATCACATCGTGCGTGGCTCGCTCGATCTTCAGGGTGTGAAGGATCGTAAGCAGTCTCGTTCCAAGTACGGCGCCAAGCGTCCGAAAAAGGCCTAATTCCACGCATCAAGAGATAAGCAAGAGGTCGTTATGCCGCGTCGTCGCGAAGTACCCAAACGTGAAATCCTGCCCGATCCCAAGTTCGGTTCGCAGGATGTGTCCAAATTCATCAACGTGATCATGCAGTCCGGCAAGAAGTCGGTTGCAGAGCGCATCGTCTATGGCGCGTTCGAGCACATTTCCGGCAAGGCGGGCAAGGATCCGCTGGAAGTCTTCTCCGCTGCGGTCGGCAACATCAAGCCGGTGGTCGAGGTGAAGAGTCGTCGCGTCGGTGGCGCGAACTACCAGGTTCCGGTCGAAGTTCGTCCGTCCCGTCGTATGGCTCTGTCCATGCGCTGGCTGCGCGAGGCCGCGCGCAAGCGGGCAGAAAAATCAATGGCGCAGCGCCTTGCTGGTGAGTTGCTCGAAGCGGCCGAGGGTCGTGGCGCAGCAATGAAGAAGCGAGAAGAAGTGCACCGCATGGCCGAGGCAAACAAGGCATTTTCGCACTACCGTTTCTGATCATCTCAAAACGGTAGTGGATCGGGCCCTGACAAGGGCTCGATTGTTTTGTAAGGCAAGAACCCAAGATCACGCGTACGCGTGACAAACGAAAACAGGATAGTACCGTGGCTCGAAAGACTCCCATTGAGCGTTACCGTAACATCGGTATCTCAGCTCACATCGACGCCGGCAAGACGACAACGACCGAGCGTATTCTTTTTTATACCGGTGTCAGTCACAAGATCGGTGAAGTCCATGATGGCGCCGCCACTATGGACTGGATGGAGCAGGAGCAGGAGCGGGGCATCACCATCACCTCGGCCGCAACGACCTGTTTCTGGAAGGGGATGGAGCAGCAGTACCAGGAGCACCGCTTCAACATCATCGACACTCCGGGTCACGTCGACTTCACGATCGAGGTCGAGCGTTCGATGCGCGTGCTCGATGGCGCCTGCATGGTCTACTGTGCGGTCGGCGGCGTGCAACCGCAGTCCGAGACCGTATGGCGCCAGGCCACCAAGTACAAGGTGCCGCGGCTTGCGTTCGTGAACAAGATGGACCGCCAGGGCGCGAATTTCTTCAAGGTCGTCGATCAGATGAAGACCCGTCTGAAAGCCAATCCCGTGCCTATCGTGATTCCGATCGGTGCGGAGGAGAACTTCGAAGGCGTCGTCGATCTGATCAAGATGAAGGCGATCTACTGGGATGAGGCCTCCCAGGGGATGCAGTTCGATTATCGCGCGATTCCGGCGGAGTTGCAGTCCGAGGCGGAGAACTGGCGCGAGCAGATGATCGAGGCGGCCGCCGAGGCCAACGAAGATCTGATGAACGAATACCTCGAGGGGGGTGATCTGTCCGAGGAGAAGATCATCCAGGGGCTTCGTCAGCGCACCCTCGCCTGCGAGATCCAGCCGATGCTGTGCGGCACCGCATTCAAGAACAAGGGCGTGCAGCGCATGCTCGACGCGGTGGTCGATCTGCTGCCGTCGCCGGTCGATATTCCCCCGGTCATCGGTGTGGATGACGACGAGAAAGAGACTTCGCGCCGTGCCGATGACGAAGAGAAGTTTTCCGCGCTCGCATTCAAGCTGATGAGCGATCCCTTCGTCGGTCAGCTGACCTTCGTTCGCGTGTATTCGGGCGTGTTGCAGTCCGGGTCGACGGTGCTGAACTCGATCAAGAACAAGAAGGAACGGATCGGTCGTCTGCTGCAGATGCATGCCGACGAGCGTGCCGAGATCAAGGAGGTGCGTGCGGGCGACATCGCGGCCTGTGTCGGCATGAAGGAAGTCACCACCGGAGAAACCCTGTGTGATCCGTCGGCGCCGATCATCCTCGAGCGCATGGTGTTCCCGGAGCCCGTGATTCACGTAGCCGTGGAGCCGAAGACCAAGAGTGACCAGGAGAAGATGGGTCTGGCATTGTCGCGTCTCGCGCAGGAAGACCCGTCTTTCCGCGTCCGGACAGACGAGGAGTCGGGTCAGACGATCATTTCCGGCATGGGCGAACTGCACCTCGAAATCATCGTCGACCGCATGCGTCGCGAGTTCAATGTCGAGGCGAACGTCGGCGCGCCACAGGTGGCCTATCGTGAAGCGATTCGCAAGGCTGTCGAGCAGGAAGGCAAGTTCGTCAAGCAGTCGGGCGGTCGTGGCCAGTACGGGCACGTGTGGATCAAGCTCGAACCGAACGAGACCGGGAAGGGGTACGAGTTCGTCGATGCGATCAAGGGTGGTGTGGTTCCGCGCGAATACATCCCGGCGGTCGACAAGGGTCTGCAGGACACTCTGCCGAACGGCGTGCTGGCCGGCTTCCCGGTGGTGGACGTCAAGGTCACGCTGTTCGACGGCTCTTACCACGATGTCGACTCCAACGAGAACGCGTTCAAGATGGCCGCGTCGATGGCGTTCAAGGACGCCATGCGCAAGGCCAGTCCGGCGCTGCTCGAGCCGATGATGGCGGTCGTTGTCGAGACGCCGGAGGATTTCATGGGCAATGTCATGGGTGACTTGTCCGGGCGTCGCGGTATCGTGCAGGGCATGGACGACATTCCCGGCGGCATGAAGGAGATCAAGGCGGAAGTGCCTTTGGCCGAGATGTTCGGTTATGCGACGCAACTGCGGTCGCTGACCCAGGGGCGCGCCACCTACACGATGGAATTCAAACACTACGCCGAAGCGCCGAAGAGCGTCGCTGAAGCGGTCATCAACAATCGTAAGTAAGCTCTGATATCAAGCGAGGATTCGAGAAATGGCTAAAGGCAAGTTTGAGCGGACGAAGCCGCACGTAAACGTGGGCACGATCGGTCACGTTGACCATGGCAAGACGACTTTGACGGCGGCGATCACGACGATTCTGTCGAAGAAGTTCGGGGGCGAGGCGAAGGCGTACGACCAGATCGACGCGGCGCCGGAAGAGAAGGCGCGCGGGATCACGATCAACACGGCGCACGTGGAGTACGAGACCGAGAGCCGCCACTATGCGCACGTGGATTGCCCGGGTCACGCGGACTACGTGAAGAACATGATCACGGGTGCAGCGCAGATGGACGGTGCGATCCTGGTGTGCTCGGCCGCGGACGGCCCGATGCCGCAGACGCGCGAGCACATTCTGCTGGCCCGCCAGGTCGGCGTGCCGTACATCATCGTGTTTCTGAACAAGTGCGACATGGTCGACGATGAGGAGCTGCTCGAGCTGGTCGAGATGGAAGTGCGCGAGCTGCTGTCCAAGTACGATTTTCCGGGCGACGACATTCCGATCATCAAGGGTTCGGCGCTGAAGGCGCTCGAGGGCGACCAGAGCCCGATCGGCGAGCCGGCGATCCTTGAGCTGGCCGCTGCGCTGGACAGCTACATTCCGACGCCCGAGCGTGCGATCGACAAGCCGTTTCTGCTGCCGATCGAAGACGTGTTCTCGATCTCGGGCCGTGGTACGGTGGTGACTGGTCGTGTCGAGCGCGGGATCGTGAAGGTCGGTGAAGAAATCGAGATCGTCGGGATCAAGCCGACGGTCAAGACCACCTGCACGGGCGTGGAGATGTTCCGCAAGCTGCTCGATCAGGGTCAGGCGGGCGACAACGTGGGTGTGCTGCTGCGCGGCACCAAGCGTGAAGACGTCGAGCGCGGCCAGGTGCTGTGCAAGCCGGGTTCGATCAAGCCGCACACGCACTTCACGGGTGAGGTGTATGTGCTGAGCAAGGAAGAGGGCGGCCGTCACACGCCGTTCTTCAACAACTACCGTCCGCAGTTCTACTTCCGCACGACGGATGTGACCGGTTCGATCTCGCTGCCGGAAGGCACGGAGATGGTGATGCCGGGCGACAACGTGTCGATCACGGTGAAGCTGATCGCGCCGATCGCGATGGAAGAAGGTCTGCGTTTTGCGATCCGCGAAGGCGGTCGTACCGTCGGCGCCGGTGTCGTCGCCAAGGTCATCGAGTAAGTTACAGACGGCCCGGTGCCACATGGCGCCGGGCAGCCCGCTCTTTAGGAACAGTTCAAATGCAAAACCAGAAAATCCGCATCCGCCTGAAGGCCTTCGACTATCGCCTGATCGATCAGTCGGCCCTTGAAATCGTCGACACGGCCAAGCGCACCGGCGCCGTGGTTCGTGGGCCGGTCCCCCTGCCCACCCGCAAGGAGCGTTTCGACATCCTGCGTTCGCCGCACGTCAACAAGGCCTCGCGGGATCAGTTCGAGATCCGTACGCATCAGCGCTTGATGGACATCATCGACCCGACCGACAAGACCGTGGACGCGTTGATGAAGCTCGATCTGCCCGCCGGCGTGGATGTCGAGATCAAGCTGCAGTAAGTTCCCGCGCTACTTGCGCGTGAGTGAAAAAGGCCGGTATAATCCGGCCTTTACGCTTTTTGGCGTAAAGTCGCGTTTTTCATAGGCCCCGGTCAATCGTAACCGGGAATCAGGAGAAGAAAATGAGTCTAGGCCTTGTCGGTCGCAAGGTTGGCATGACTCGCATTTTTGCTGAGGATGGTCGTTCCATCCCGGTGACTGTGCTTGACGTGTCCAATAATCGTGTGACCCAACTCAAGACACCTGAAGCAGACGGCTATTCGGCCGTCCAGGTGGCTTTTGGCAAGCGTCGTGCAAGCCGGGTAAACAAGTCCCTTGCAGGTCACTGTGCCAAGGCCGGCGTCGAAGCCGGTCATATCCTGAAGGAATTTCTCGTCGATACGGCCAAGCTCTCCGAGCTCAAAGCTGGTGATGTCGTCGGCGTCGATATCTTCGCAGTGGGGCAGAAGGTCGATGTAACCGGTACGTCCATCGGTAAAGGGTTCGCCGGCTCCATCAAGCGTCACAATTTCTCGTCCAACCGCGCTTCGCACGGTAACTCGGTCTCTCACAATGCCCCCGGTTCGATCGGCATGGCGCAGGATCCGGGTCGCGTATTTCCGGGCAAGCGGATGGCCGGGCATCTGGGATCGGTCACTTGCACCACTCAGGGTCTCGAGGTGGTCAAGGTCGACGTCGAGCGCCAGTTGTTGCTGGTCAAGGGGGCGGTGCCCGGGTCCCGTGGCGGCGATGTGTTGATTCGTCCCGCGGTCAAGGCCGGTAGCTGAGCGAGGAAGTAATGGAACTTAAACTCCTGAACGAACAAGGTGAGCAGGCGTCGACGCTCGAAGCGTCCGATGCGCTGTTCGGCCGCGACTTCAACGAGGCGTTGGTCCACCAGGTCGTCGTTGCCTACATGGCCAACGCGCGCTCCGGAAACCGCGCCCAGAAGGGTCGCTCTGAAATCGCGAAGTCCACGCGCAAGCCGTGGCGTCAAAAAGGCACTGGCCGTGCGCGTGCGGGTATGGCGTCGAGCCCGCTGTGGCGTGGGGGTGGTCGGATTTTTCCGAGCAGGCCCGACGAGAACTTTTCGCAAAAGGTCAATCGCAAGATGTATCGCGCCGGCGTCGCTGCAATTCTGTCGCAGCTCGCGCGTGAAGACCGTCTTGCCGTGGTCGAGAGTTTCAATATCGATGCGCCGAAAACGCGTCTGCTGGCCGAAAAGCTGAAGGGTATGGGGCTGGATTCAGTGCTCGTCATCACCGATCAGTTTGACGAGAACCTCTTTTTGTCCTCGCGCAACCTGCACCAGGTGCTGGTTCTCGAGGTCGCCGAAGCCGACCCGGTTTCGCTGGTGAATTATTCCAAGGTGCTGGTCACCAAGGGTGCGCTGGCCAAGATGGAGGAGACCTGGCAATGAGCGGATTTAGCCAAGAGCGTCTGATGCAGGTGCTGCTCGCGCCCCAGATCTCCGAGAAGGCCACGTATATAGCCGACAAGAACGAGCAGGTCGTGTTCAAGGTAGCGAGTGGCGCGACCAAGCCCGAGGTCAAGGCAGCGGTCGAGTTGTTGTTCAAGGTCGAAGTCGAGTCGGTTCAGATTGCCAACGTGAAAGGCAAGGTGAAGCGTTTCGGTAAGATTACCGGGCGACGCAAGGGCTGGAAGAAGGCATTCGTATGCCTCAAGCCGGGCCAGGAAATCAACTTCGCGGCCGGGGAGTAAGAATAATGGCACTGGTAAAATCGAAGCCGACCTCCGCAGGGCGTCGGTCCATGGTGAGAGTCGTCAATGCCGACCTCTACAAGGGGCGCCCTTTGGCGTCGCTGGTGGAGAAGCAGTCACGTAACGGCGGCCGTAACAACAACGGACATATCACCGTCCGCCACAAGGGCGGTGGCCACAAGCAGCACTACCGCGTCGTCGATTTCCGTCGCATCAAGGACGGCATCGTGGGTCGCGTCGAACGCATCGAGTACGACCCGAACCGCTCGGCCAATATCGCGCTGGTGTGCTACGCGGACGGTGAGCGCGCCTACATCATTGCGACCAAGGGCATGGAAGTCGGTCAGCAGGTCGTCAGCGGTTCCGAGGCGCCCATCAAGTCCGGGAACACCCTGCCGATTCGCAACATTCCGGTAGGCACGACGGTTCACTGCGTCGAACTGATGCCGGGCAAGGGGGCTCAGATCGCTCGTTCGGCCGGAGCCTCGGTCCAGTTGCTGGCTCGGGAAGGGTCGTACGCCCAGATCAGGCTGCGGTCCGGCGAAGTTCGCAAGGTTCATGTCGAGTGTCGCGCAACGATAGGCGAAGTCGGTAACGGCGAGCATGCGCTTCGCAAGATCGGTAAGGCCGGTGCGAATCGCTGGCGTGGTATCCGTCCCACCGTTCGCGGTGTCGCGATGAACCCGGTCGATCACCCGCATGGCGGGGGCGAGGGTCGGACCGGCGAGGGTGGTGTGCCGCGCAGCCCGTGGGGGCAGCCGGCCAAAGGCTACCGCACGCGCAGCAACAAGCGTACCGATAAGATGATCGTGCAGCGTCGGCACAAGCGTTAAGAGGTGAGAGATGGCTCGTTCAATTAAAAAAGGCCCGTTCGTTGACGCTCACCTTCTGAAGAAGGTCGACGCGGCTCGTACGAGCAATGACAAGCGGCCGATCAAGACCTGGTCGCGTCGTTCCACCGTGCTGCCGGACTTCGTCGGTCTGACCATCGCGGTGCATAACGGACGCCAGCACGTTCCGGTGTTCATTTCCGAGAACATGGTCGGTCACAAGCTCGGTGAGTTTGCTCTCACGCGGACCTTCAAAGGTCACGCAGCGAGCAAGAAAGCGAAGAGGTAAGGAGTGGACATGGAAACCAGAGCGATTCTTCGCGGTGTTCGCCTCTCGGCCCAGAAGGGGCGGTTGGTTGCGGACCAGGTGAGGGGCAAGCCGGTTGATCAGGCGCTCAGCATTCTCGCCTTCTCTCCGAAGAAGGGTGCAAAGATCATCCGCAAGGTAGTGGAGTCGGCGATTGCAAACGCCGAGCATAACGATGGCGCCGATATCGACACACTCAAGGTGAAGACGATCAGCGTCGAGGAGGGTATGAGCCTGAAGCGCTTCACCGCGCGAGCCAAGGGGCGCGGCAACCGCATCCTGAAGCCAACCTGCCATATCTTCGTGACCGTCGGGGAATAAGGAGTACATATGGGTCAGAAAATTCATCCGACCGGATTTCGCCTCGCGGTCACGCGTGACTGGACTTCGCGTTGGTTCGCTTCGACCGGCGATTACGCCACGATGCTTCACGAAGACCTGAAGGTCAGAGCTTTCCTGAAGAAGCGCCTCGCTCATGCATCGGTCGGTCGCGTGACGATCGAGCGTCCCGCCAAGAATGCGCGGATCACGCTTTTCAGCGCACGGCCAGGTGTGGTGATCGGCAAGAAGGGCGAGGACATCGAGGCACTCAAGCGCGAGTTGCAGAAGATCATGGGCGTGCCGGTGCATGTGAATATCGAGGAGGTGCGCAAGCCCGAGATCGATGCTCAGTTGATCGCCGATTCCATCGCGCAACAGCTCGAGAAGCGGATCATGTTCCGTCGTGCCATGAAGCGGGCGATGCAGAACGCGATGCGTCTCGGCGCACAGGGCATCAAGATCATGAGTGCCGGCCGTCTGAACGGTGCGGAGATCGCCCGTACAGAATGGTATCGCGAGGGACGGGTGCCTTTGCACACCTTGCGTGCCGACATCGACTACGGGGTCGCGGAGGCGAAGACAACCTACGGGATCATCGGCATCAAGGTGTGGGTGTACAAGGGCGACATGCTTGGACGCAACGAGAAGCCGGTAGCGGTCGAGCCGGAACCGGAAGCACGTCGAGGTCGTCGTGGCGCACCGCGCAACGAGGCCGGTGAAGCGCGACCCGGTCGTCGTGGTGGTCGTCGTCCCGGTGCGGACGCCCCGGTCCGGCAGCCCGAAGAAGATAGCAGGAGTGAATGATGCTGCAGCCGTCTAGAAGAAAGTATCGCAAGGAGCAGAAAGGCCGTAACACCGGTGTCGCGACGCGCGGCGCGAAGGTGAGCTTCGGTGAGTTCGGGCTCAAGGCGGTCGGTCGCGGGCGTCTGACTGCGCGTCAGATCGAGTCGGCCCGTCGTGCCATGACCCGTCATATCAAGCGTGGCGGTCGGATCTGGATCCGTGTGTTTCCGGACAAGCCGATTTCGCGCAAGCCGGCCGAAGTGCGCATGGGTAACGGCAAGGGTAATCCGGAGTACTGGGTCGCCGAGATTCAGCCGGGTAAGGTTTTGTATGAAATGGACGGCGTGAGCGAACCACTCGCACGTGAGGCTTTCCGGCTAGCAGCTGCCAAGCTTCCGTTCGAAACCGTGTTCGTTCTGCGTCATTTGGGGTGATCATGAAAGCGAGTGAACTCCGCGCGAAGAGCGCTGGCGAATTGAACACAGAGTTGCTCGAACTGTTGAAGGCGCAGTTTTCGCTGCGCATGCAGCTGGCCACTCAGCAGTTGAACAACACGAGCCAACTCGGAAAGGTCCGGCGCGACATCGCGCGTGTGCGTACTCTTCTGCGTGAAAAGGCGGGACAATGATGACTGAACAGACACAGAAGGTACGCCGTGCGCTGGTCGGCCGCGTCGTGAGCGACAAGATGCAGAACACCGTCACGGTACTTGTCGAGCGCAAGGTCAAGCACGCGCTGTATGGCAAGGTGATGACGCGCAGTGCGAAGTACCACGCTCATGTCGAGGACGGTCAGGCCGCCGCCGGTGACCTGGTCGAGATCGAGGAGTGCAGACCCATTTCCAAGACCAAGTCCTGGAAAGTGTCGCAGGTTCTCGAAAAGGCACGAATCATCTGATTCTTTCCGGCGCAGTTTGTTTTAGAAACAGCTTGGCAAGATATTTGCCAGGCTGTTATAATTTTCGTCTTTGCTTTTGCTCATTCGAGCCCCCTACCCAAACGGGTTCCAAGACTGACCGCTGTGGCGGGGTAAGTTGGAGATAACTTCATGATTCAAATGCAGTCCATGCTGGACGTCGCCGACAATTCGGGCGCGCGTTCGGTGATGTGCATCAAGGTTCTTGGTGGATCCAAGCGGCGTTATGCCGGCATTGGGGATGTCATCAAGGTGACCGTCAAGGATGCCGCCCCGCGTGGTCGCGTCAAGAAAGGCGACGTGTATAACGCTGTGGTCGTGCGCACCGCCAAGGGCGTCCGTCGGCCGGATGGCGCACTGGTCAAGTTCGACGGTAATGCCGCGGTGTTGTTGAACAATAAGCTCGAGCCCATTGGCACCCGTATCTTCGGGCCGGTCACGCGCGAGCTGCGTAACGAGAAGTTCATGAAGATCGTCTCGCTTGCGCCTGAAGTGCTCTGAGGAGTGGTCGGTATGAACAAGATCCGTAAAGGTGACGAAGTCACGATTCTTGCCGGCAAGGACAAGGGTCGCCGGGGTACGGTTTTGCGCCGCGTCGATGCCGAGCGCTTGCTCGTCGAGGGCGTGAATCGCGTGAAGAAGCATGTGCGCCCAAACCCGATGAAAGGCGAGGTCGGTGGCATTGTCGAGAAAGAAATGCCGATTCACGTGTCGAATGTGGCGCTCTTCAACGCGGCGACCCAGAAGGCCGAACGCGTGGGTATCAAGGAGCTTGAGGATGGGCGCAAGGTGCGCTTCTTCAAGTCGAACGGCGAACTCGTGGACGCCTAAGGAGTGACGATGGCGCGCTTACAGCAATTTTACAAAGAGACGGTTGCCCCTGAGTTGTTCAAGCAATTCGGGTTCAAGTCGGTCATGGAAGTTCCTCGCATCACGAAGATCACGCTGAACATGGGTGTGGGTGAGGCGGTTGGCGACAAGAAGATTCTTGAGCATGCGGTCGGTGACATGACCAAGATCGCCGGGCAGAAACCGGTCGTCACCAAGGCTCGTAAGTCGATCGCGGGTTTCAAGATCCGCGACGGCTACCCGATTGGCTGCATGGTGACACTGCGTGGGCCGCGCATGTACGAATTTCTCGACCGGCTGGTGTCGGTCGCGATGCCGCGGATTCGCGACTTTCGCGGTGTGTCGGCGAAGGCGTTCGACGGCCGTGGCAACTACAACATCGGTGTGAAAGAACAGATCATTTTCCCGGAGATCGAGTACGACAAGATCGATGCTCTGCGCGGGATGAACATCTCCATCACAACGACTGCCAAGAACGACGAAGAAGCCAAGGCTCTGCTGGCGGCTTTCAAGTTCCCGTTCAAGAATTGAGGGTGATATGGCGAAACTTGCTCTGATCAATCGTGAGGAAAAGCGTCGGAAACTGGTGGTGAAGTTCGCTGCCAAGCGGGCCGCGCTGATCGCTCAGATCAATGATGCGAAGCTTTCCGATGAGGAGCGCATGGCTGCGCGTCTGAAGCTTCAGCAGTTGCCGCGCAACGCCAGTCCGGTCAGGGAGCGCAAGCGCTGCGTCTTGACCGGTCGGCCGCGTGGCGTGTTCCGGAAGTTCGGGCTGTGCCGCAACAAGCTCAGGGACCTCGTGTTCCGGGGCGAGGTTCCGGGCATGACCAAGGCGAGCTGGTAAGGAGAATATGATATGAGTATGTCCGATCCTATCGCCGATATGCTGACCCGCATCCGCAACGGGCAACAGGCGCAGAAAGTCAGTGTGTCGATGCCCAGCTCCAAGCTCAAGGTTGCGATCGCCCGAGTCCTGCAGGACGAAGGCTATATCGACGGCTTCTCGGTGCGCGAGAACGGCGCCAAGCCGGAGCTCGACATCGAGCTGAAATACTATGCGGGTCGTCCGGTGATCGAGCGCATCGAGCGTGTCAGCCGTCCTGGACTGCGGATCTACAAGGGCAGCGAAAAGCTTCCCAAGGTCCTGAACGGGCTAGGTGTCGCCATCGTTTCAACGCCTCGCGGCGTCATGACGGATCGCGCAGCGCGAGCCGGACGTGTCGGCGGCGAAGTCATCTGCTACGTGGCGTAAGGAGGTCTCATGTCTCGTGTAGCTAAGAATCCCATCGTGGTTCCTGCAGGCGTCGATGTCAGCATCGCTGCCGGCGAGGTCACGGTGAAGGGACCGCTCGGCGCATTGACCCAGCGGCTGGGCAAGGGCGTGACTATCGAACGCGAAGGCGACGCGCTGGTCTGCAAGGCGACCGATGGCGTTGCCGGTGCGGGTGCGATGTCGGGCACCATGCGTGCGCTGGTGAATAACATGGTCACCGGAGTCAGCAAGGGATTCGAGCGCAAGCTCAATCTGGTGGGCGTCGGCTATCGTGCTCAGGCGCAGGGTGACAAGCTCAACCTGACGCTCGGTTTCTCTCATCCGGTCGTGCATCAGATGCCCGCGGGGGTGAAAGTGGAAACGCCGACCCAGACCGAGATCCTGATCAAGGGTATCGACAAGCAGCAGGTCGGCCAGGTAGCGGCCGAAGTGCGGGCGTACCGCCAGCCTGAGCCCTATAAGGGCAAGGGTGTCCGATATTCGGACGAAGTGGTGGTGCTCAAGGAAACCAAGAAGAAGTAAGGGCGGTTCGTCATGAACAAAAAACAAGTTCGCCTGCGTCGCGCTCGCAAAACCCGAGCCAAGATCGCAGAACTGAAAGCGGTGCGCCTGACTGTGTTCCGTACCAATTCGCACATCTACGCCCAAGTCATTTCCGGCTGCCGCTCGCGCGTGCTGGCTTCGGCCTCCACCGTCGAGAACGACGTCCGTTCGCAGCTCAAGCATGGCGGTAACAAGGGGGCGGCCGAGTTGGTCGGAAAGCTGATTGCGGAGCGAGCCAAGGCTGCCGGTGTCGAAAGTGTTTCCTTCGATCGCGCGGGTTTTCTCTATCACGGCCGCGTCAAGGCGCTGGCTGATGCCGCCCGCGAAGGCGGCCTCAAGTTCTAAGCGAGGATTTGTATGGCTAAGCAACAAAGCAACAAGCGTGCGCCTGCCGCGCAAGAGCGTGATGACGGCCTTCGCGAGAAGATGGTTGCGATCAACCGGGTGACCAAGGTCGTCAAGGGTGGCCGCATCCTCGGTTTCGCGGCGCTGACCGTGGTCGGTGACGGCGATGGTGGTATCGGGATGGGCAAGGGCAAGTCCCGCGAAGTGCCGGTCGCCGTTCAGAAGGCGATGGAAGAGGCAAAGCGCAAGCTCACCAAGGTGTCGCTGAAGAACGGTACGCTGCAGCACACCGTGATCGGTCACCATGGTGCGTCGCGCGTGCTGATGCAGCCGGCCCCGAGCGGTACGGGCATCATTGCGGGCGGTCCCATGCGTGCAGTGTTCGAAGTGATGGGCGTGACCGATGTGATATGCAAGTGCATCGGTTCGACCAATCCCTACAATGTCGTGCGCGCCACGATCAGTGGCTTGCTCGCGATCAGCACGCCGGCCGAGATTGCCGCCAAGCGTGGCAAAACCGTCCAAGAGATTCTGGGGTAAGCAATGTCCGAGAAGAAGATCAAGGTCACGCTGGTCAAGAGTGTGATCGGTACCAAACAATCTCACCGTGCGACCGTTCGTGGTCTCGGTCTTCGTCGCCTCCACCATTCGGTCGAGCTGGTCGATACGCCCGAAGTGCGCGGGATGATCAACAAGGTTTCGTACCTTGTGAAGAGTGAGGGTTGATATGCGACTCAATACAATCAAGCCCGCCGAAGGCTCCAAGAAGGTCGCGCGCCGGGTCGGTCGTGGCATCGGGAGCGGGCTCGGCAAGACCTGCGGTCGCGGCCACAAGGGACAGAAGTCCCGTGCAGGCGGTTTCCACAAGGTCGGCTTCGAGGGCGGTCAGATGCCGCTTCAGCGGCGCTTGCCGAAGCGTGGTTTCGTGTCTCTGACGGCAAGTGGCAACGCCGAAGTGCGGCTGTCGGAACTCGACCGTCTGCCGATCGACGAGATCGATCTGCTGGCGCTGGTCCAGGCCGGAATCGTGCCCGCCGGCACCCAGAATGCAAAGGTGATCCTGTCCGGCTCCATCAGCCGCAAGGTCACTCTGCGTGGCGTGGGCGCGACCAAGGGCGCACTGGCAGCGATCGAAGCTGCCGGCGGTACCGTGGTGACCGGGTAATCGAGGAAGGCGACCGTGGCAAAAACTTCAGCCGCGCTGGGTAGTAGCGGGCGTTTCGGGGACCTCAAGAAGAGAATTCTTTTCGTTCTCGGCGCCCTGATCGTCTATCGGATCGGCGCTCACATTCCGGTGCCCGGTATCGATCCGGAGCGGCTGGCCGAATTGTTCCAGTCGCAGGCCGGTGGCATCCTCGGCGTGTTCAACCTGTTTTCCGGCGGTGCGCTGTCGCGATTCACGATCTTCGCTCTCGGGATCATGCCTTACATCTCGGCGTCGATCATCATGCAGTTGATGACGGTGGCGATCCCGACGCTCGAGCAGTTGAAGAAGGAAGGCGAGGCCGGGCGACGCAAGATCACGCAATATACCCGCTACGGCACGCTGGTGCTTGCCTTCGCGCAGGCGGTCGGGATTTCGATCGCGCTCGAATCGCAGCCGGGTCTGGTGCTCGATCCGGGTCTGATGTTCAGATTCGTGACGGTGGCCACGCTTGTGACGGGGACGATGTTCCTGATGTGGCTGGGTGAGCAGATCACCGAGCGCGGCATCGGCAACGGCATCTCCCTGATCATCTTCGCGGGAATCGTGGCGGGTCTGCCAAGTGCCATCGGCGGCTTGTTCGAGCTGGTGCGGACCGGTGCGATGCATCCCTTCACCGCGCTGGTGATCTGCGTGCTGGTCGTCGTCGTCACTGCCTTCGTGGTGTTCGTGGAACGGGGGCAACGCAAGATCCTGGTCAACTACGCCAAGCGTCAGGTCGGCAACAAGATCTACGGTGGGCAGAGTTCGCACCTGCCGTTGAAGCTGAACATGGCCGGGGTCATCCCTCCGATCTTCGCGTCGAGCATCATCCTGTTCCCGGCTACGCTCGGCCAGTGGTTCGGTGCGCGCGACGGGATGACCTGGTTGCGGGATATCTCGTCGACGCTGGCGCCCGGTCAGCCGATCTATGTGATGTTGTATGCGGCAGCAATCGTGTTCTTCTGTTTCTTCTACACCGCGCTGGTCTTCAATGCACGGGACACGGCTGACAACCTGAAGAAGAGTGGGGCGTTCGTTCCGGGCATCCGTCCGGGTGACCAGACTGCGCGCTACATCGACAAGATTTTGACGCGTCTGACCCTGGTGGGTGCGGTGTATATCACCCTGGTCTGCCTGTTGCCGGAGTTTCTGATTCTGCGCTGGAACGTACCGTTCTATTTCGGCGGCACATCCCTGTTGATCATCGTCGTGGTGACGATGGACTTCATGAACCAGGTCCAGTCGCACGTAATGTCTCACCAGTACGAAAGCTTGCTCAAGAAGGCAAACTTCAAGGGATCCGGACTGCCCAGCAGGTGAGATTATGTCTAAGGAAGACGTCATTGAAATGCAGGGTGAGGTCGTCGAGAACCTGCCTAACGCAACCTTTCGGGTCAAGCTGGAAAACGGTCACATCGTTCTGGGGTACATATCGGGAAAAATGCGAATGCACTATATCCGCATCCTTCCCGGTGACAAGGTCACTGTGCAGCTCACGCCTTACGACCTGACCAGGGCCCGGATCGTTTTCCGGACCAAGTAATCTAGAAACAGGAGCATAGAAATGAGAGTTCAGGCATCGGTCAAGCGGTTGTGCCGTCACTGCAAGATCATCCGTCGCAAGGGTGTCGTTCGCGTGATCTGCACCGACCCGCGCCACAAGCAGCGCCAGGGTTGATATTCTGGTCTGGTCAGATTAAAATTTAATGTTTCGCTTTTTGGGGTAAACGAATGGCCCGTATTGCAGGGGTAAACATTCCCAATCATAAGCATGCCGAGATTGCGCTCACTGCCATCTATGGGATCGGGCGCACGCGTGCACGTCAAATTTGCGACGCTTCGGGTGTCGGGCGCTCGACGAAGATGAAGGATCTAACCGAGTCCGACATGGATCGGCTTCGCGACGAAGTCGGCAAGTTCATCGTCGAGGGTGATCTTCGTCGCGAAGTCACGATGAATATCAAACGCCTGATGGATCTCGGCTGTTATCGCGGTTTCCGTCACCGTCGCGGCCTGCCGATGCGCGGTCAGCGTACGCGTACCAACGCCCGCACCCGCAAGGGTCCGCGCAAGGCAATCGCCGGCAAGAAGAAGTGATAGGGGTACATAATGGCTAAGACAGCTACGAAAGTTCGCAAGAAGGTCAAGAAGAACGTCGCCGAGGGCATTGCCCACGTGCATGCGAGCTTCAACAACACCATCATTACCATCACCGACCGGCAGGGCAACGCGCTGTCGTGGGCGACGTCGGGCGGGGCCGGTTTCAAGGGCTCGCGCAAGAGCACGCCCTTTGCAGCCCAGGTCGCGGCCGAAGCAGCCGGGAAGGCTGCACAGGAGTGCGGCATCAAGAATCTAGAAGTCCGCATCAAGGGGCCCGGTCCGGGACGTGAGTCGGCGGTTCGCGCATTGAACGCCATCGGCATCAAGATTTCGAGCATCACCGATATCACGCCGATTCCCCATAACGGCTGCCGACCGCCCAAGAAGCGTCGTATCTGACAAGGAGTTGAATTGTGGCTCGTAATCTGGATCCCAAGTGCCGTCAGTGCCGTCGCGAGGGCGAAAAACTGTTTCTGAAGGGTGAGAAGTGTTTCACCGACAAATGTGCGATCGAGCGTCGTTCCTATGCGCCGGGTCAGCACGGCCAGCGTTCCGGGCATCGTATGTCCGGTTATGGCGTGCAGCTGCGTGAGAAGCAGAAGATCCGCCGCCTGTATGGGGTGCTCGAGGGGCAGTTCCGCCGTGTATACGCGGAAGCGGATCGCAAGAAGGGGCAGACGGGTGAGAACCTGCTGCAACTGCTCGAAGGCCGTCTCGATTCGGTCGTCTATCGCATGGGGTTCGGTGCGTCGCGTTCCGAGTCTCGCCAGCTGGTCCGTCACAACGGCATCCTGGTCAATGGCAAGCGCGTGAACATCCCTTCCTACGTTGTGCAGCCGGGTGACGTCGTCGAGCTCACCGAGCGCTCGCGTGGCCAGCTGCGGGTCAAGGCTGCATTGGAAGCGGCCGTGTCACGTGGCTACCCGGAGTGGATCGAGGTCGACGCCAAGGCGGGCAAGGGCACGTTCAAGGCTTATCCGCAGCGCGCCGAACTGCCACCGACGATCAACGAGAACCTGGTTGTGGAATTGTATTCCCGCTAACCGGTTCGTCTGAAGAAATGAGCCCGAGGAACTGCTGATGCAAAGCAATTCACTGCTGAAACCCCGCATCATCGACGTCCAGAACGTATCGCCGCTTCATGCGCGCGTCACGATGGAGCCGTTCGAAAGAGGCTTCGGTCACACGCTGGGTAACGCGCTTCGCCGCATCCTGCTGTCTTCGCTGCCCGGCTGTGCGCCGACCGAAGTCAGCATCGAGGGGGTGTTGCACGAGTACTCGACCCTGGACGGCGTCCGCGAGGACATCGTGGACGTGCTGTTGAACCTCAAGGGCGTCGTGCTGAAGCTGCATAATCGCAGTGAAGCCACGCTTCGCCTGTCGAAATCCGGTGACGGGATCGTCACCGCCGCGGACATCGAGGTCGGCCATGACGTCGAGATCATCAATCCGGAGCATGTGATCGCGCATCTGGCGCCGGGCGGAAAGATCGATGTCGAGATCAAGGTTCAGGAAGGCCGCGGCTACGAGCCGTCGAACGTCCGCCCGGTCAATGACGAGAGCAAGAGCATCGGCAGGATCATGCTTGACGCATCGTTCAGTCCGGTCAGGCGAGTGAGCTACCTGGTCGAGAGCGCGCGCGTCGAGCAGCGCACCGACCTGGATCGTCTCGTGATCGACATCGAGACGAACGGGGCGGTCGATCCGGAAGAGGCGATTCGTTATGCCGCTCGCGTGCTGATGGATCAACTGTCGGTTTTCGCCGATCTTGAGGGTACGGAACCAGCGACGGTGAAGTCCGACGAGCCGGAACCGGACCCCGTTCTGTTGCGTCCGGTGGACGATCTCGAACTCACGGTGCGATCGGCAAACTGCCTGAAAGCCGAAAACATCTACTACATCGGCGATCTGATTCAGCGCACCGAAACCGAGTTGCTCAAGACGCCGAATCTCGGTCGGAAGTCACTCAATGAAATCAAGGAAGTGTTGGCCACACGCGGGTTGACGCTTGGAATGAAACTGGAAAACTGGCCGCCGGCCGGGCTCGAGAAGCTCGGTTGAGACGTGCCGGTCAAGTGAGGTAATGAAATGCGTCACCGTCACGGTCTTCGCAAGCTGAATCGGACCAGCAGCCATCGTCAGGCGATGTTCCGCAACATGGCCAACTCGCTGCTGCGTCATGAAGTCATCAAGACGACGCTGCCAAAGGCGAAGGAACTGCGCCGCGTCGTCGAGCCGCTGATCACGCTGGGCAAGAAGCCCAGCCTGGCCAATCGCCGACTGGCCTTCAATCGCCTTCGTGATCGTGAGATGGTCGTCAAGATCTTCGACGAACTCGGTCCGCGCTTCGCGTCGCGCCCGGGGGGCTATCTGCGCATCCTGAAATTCGGATTCCGCGACGGCGACAACGCGCCGATGGCGCTGGTCGAACTGATGGACAGGCCGGAAGAGGTCGAGGCGGACGAGCGCACGCCGGATCTCGCGGAAGCCAACGCTGCCTGAACACTGCCGTTTTGTGTGGAAGAAGGTCGACTCCGGTCGGCCTTTTTTTCGTCCGGGCCCTTGGACAGGCAAGATCGGCGCGACCCTGACTGTACCGTGACGATCGGCCCGAGGCTCACCCGCTGTCGATCAGGTGTTGCAGTCTGCGGCGATCGCGTTTCGTCGGTCTGGAACCGACGTCGTGCTGACTACGCGCACGATCGACCCCGGCCTGTTCGCGGCGACGCCGTTCTGCGACGCTCGCAGCCGTTTCTTCGTAAAGGGTCTGTGCGAGCGTGGCAGGGCCGCGCTGACCGGAGAGCGCCTTGACGATCAGCTCGATCGTGGCGTGGCCCGTGACGACGTTGAGCCGGTCGCCGACACGCGCGAGCCGGCTGGGCCTGCAGCGGGTGTCGTTTACGCGGACGTGGCCGGCTTCGACGGCGTCCCGCGCGAGGCTGCGGGTCTTGAACAATCGTGCCGCCCACAGCCATTTGTCGATGCGGACAGCCTGTTCGTCATTTTGCGGGTTCATCGTGATGTCGAATCGGTGGTGTTGGCGTAACATCGGGCAAGGTGTTCATCGAACAAATGATGGGCTGAAGCGGGATTCATATCAACGGGGTTGGAGATGGCGCGCGTCCTGGTGACCGGGGGAGCCGGCTACATCGGCTCACACACGTGTCTGGTGTTGCTGGAGGCGGGGCACGATGTGGTGGTCGTCGATAACCTGTGCAACGGCAAGCGCGAGGCACTGTCACGGGTCGAAGGGCTCTGCGGGCGGCGCCTCGAGGGTTTCCATGCGATCGATGTGCGTGACAGGGTCGCACTGCGCCGGGTGTTCGCGCAGCACGGTCTCGATGCGGTCATCCATTTCGCTGCGCTCAAGGCGGTCGGCGAATCCGTCGCGCAGCCGCTCAGGTATTACGACAACAATATCGGCGGTACTGTCGCGCTCGCCGAAGTCATGGCCGAAGCAGGTGTCAAGCACCTGGTTTTCAGCTCTTCGGCGACCGTGTATGGCGATCCGGCCAGCGTGCCGATCGACGAGGGTTTTCCGACTTCCGCGACGAATCCCTACGGCTGGTCCAAATGGATGATGGAGCGCATTCTGAGCGACGTGTCTGCTGCGGATCCGGCCTGGCGAATCGTGCTGTTGCGCTACTTCAACCCGGTCGGTGCCCATCCGAGCGGCCAGATCGGTGAGGATCCGCATGGTTTGCCGAACAATCTGATGCCCTTCGTCAGCCAGGTTGCGGTCGGGCGGCTCGGCGAACTGCAGGTCTTCGGGGATGATTACGCGACGCCCGACGGAACCGGGGTGCGCGACTACATCCATGTCATGGATCTGGCGATCGGGCATTTGCGGGCACTCGAGCGCATCGAATCCCTCCCGTCCCCGATGTGCATCAACCTCGGCACCGGAAGGGGGTACAGCGTGCTGGAAGTCGTGCAAGCGTTCGAGCATGCCTCCGGACGACGCGTGCCCTATCGGGTGGTGGCGAGGCGGCCGGGCGATGTCGCCGAGTGTTGGGCGAATCCGGCGCTGGCCGAACGTGTGCTGGGCTGGAAGGCGCAATGGGGGATCGACGAGATGTGTCGGGATGCATGGAGATGGCAGTCTTCAAACCCGGACGGGTATCCTGACTGAGCGCGTCGGCGGTCCGGGGTGTGCACCCGCCGCTGGGGGTGAACATGAGCGGGGCGCGGAGGGCGTGCGGTGCAGAAGCGACTGAATTCCGGTCCGTCAGCGCCGGGATAGGGCAGGAGCACACAGGAGAGGGACGAAGTGAGCGATACGCGTACTCAGGAACAATTGAACGTGCTTGGCGGACCATTGCTGGCATGCAGCTATTCACCACTGACGGGTTTCTTCCGCACCGGTTGCTGCGACACATCGGCGGAGGACCTGGGCCGACATGTGATCTGCGTGAAGGTGACCGAGGCCTTTCTGGATTTCTCGCGCGAGCGTGGCAACGATCTGAGCACGCCGAGGCCCGAGTATCGCTTCTCAGGCCTCAAACCGGGTGATCGTTGGTGCCTGTGTGCGTTGAGATGGCGGGAGGCTCTCGAGGCGGGTGTTGCGCCGGACGTGGTGCTCGCGGCAACCCACCGGTCAGCGCTGGAAGTGGTGAGCCTTGAGACGTTGCGCGCGCATGCGCTCGACGCGTGAATGAGGACCGGCGAGTCGCCAGCCGTGCTGCGGTGGTGATGAATCGATGCAAGCGTTCGGCGCTCAGTGCCCGATGCCGATGGCTTGCCGGGTGGCGAGGGCGGTCGGTCCGTCCATGCCGAGGCTGCGACGAAGGTAACGCCCGGTGTGGCTCAGGGGTTCCTCCGCGACCTGTTCGGGTGTGCCGCTGCACACGACCCTGCCGCCCCTGCCACCGCCCTCCGGACCCAGGTCCACGAGCCAGTCAGCCGTCTTGATCACGTCGAGATTGTGCTCGATGATTACGATCGTATTGCCCTGGTCGCGCAGGCGCTGAAGCACGCCGAGCAGCAGCGAGATGTCGTGGAAGTGCAGGCCGGTAGTTGGTTCGTCCAGGATGTACAGGGTTCGCCCGGTGTCGCGCTTGGACAGTTCGAGTGCAAGCTTGACACGCTGGGCTTCACCTCCGGACAGGGTCGTGGCGCTCTGTCCGAGCCGGATATAGCCCAGGCCGACATCGATCAGCGTCTCGAGCTTGCGGGCGATGGGCGGGACCGCCTCGAAGAAGCCGTGCGCGTGTTCGACCGTCATCTCCAGTACTTCGAAGATGTTCCGGCCCTTGTAGCGGATCTCCAGAGTCTCGCGATTGTAGCGCTTGCCATGACAGACATCGCAGGGGACGTACATGTCGGGCAGAAAGTGCATCTCCACCTTGATCATGCCGTCGCCCTGGCATGCCTCGCAGCGCCCCCCTTTCACATTGAAAGAGAAGCGACCGGGTCCGTAGCCGCGTGACCGGGCCTCCGGTACGCCGGTGAACAGATCGCGTATTGGCGTGAACAGGCCGGTGTAGGTTGCCGGGTTCGAACGGGGCGTCCGTCCGATCGGCGACTGGTCGACGCTGATCACCTTGTCGAGAAAGTCCAGGCCGCTGATACTCCGGTATGGCGCCGGCTCCAGATTGGAACGATACATGTGTCTGGCTGCAAGCGCATAGAGGGTGTCGTTGATCAGCGTTGACTTGCCTGAACCGGACACGCCGGTGATACAGGTAAGCAGGCCGCAGGGCAATGCGAGCTCGACGTCCTTGAGGTTGTTGCCGCTGCATCCGGACAGTCTGAGCATGCGAGACATGTCAGGTGGTTTGCGCGCCTTCGGGGTTGCGATCACCTGGCGTCCCGACAAATAGGCGCCGGTCAGCGAGCGCGCGCTGGCGATGACCTCGTCGGGCGTGCCGCTGACGACGATCTCGCCGCCATGTTCGCCGGCGCCGGGGCCCATGTCCACGACGTGGTCGGCCGATCGGATCGCATCCTCGTCATGCTCGACCACGATCACCGTATTGCCCATATCCCTGAGTTGGCGAAGCGTTGCGAGCAGACGGTCGTTATCGCGCTGATGCAGACCGATCGAAGGTTCATCGAGCACGTACATGACGCCGGTGAGGCCGGAGCCGATCTGGCTCGCGAGCCGGATGCGCTGGGCTTCGCCGCCGGAAAGCGTGTCGGCAGAGCGGTCGAGCGACAGGTAATCGAGGCCGACATTGATCAGAAAGCTGAGCCGGTTGGAGATCTCACGGACGATCTTGTCGGCGATCAACGCCCTGTGTCCGGTCAGCACCATGTCGTCGAAGAACGCCTTGCACTCGCCGAGCGGCATGTGGCTGATCCGATGCAGGGGTTCGCCGCCGATCAGCACGTTTCGGGCTTCGCTGCGCAGGCGCGTGCCATCGCAGGTCGGGCACGCCTGATGCGCACGCAACTTGGAGAGCTCGTCGCGCACAGCCACCGAGTCGGTTTCACGAAACCGGCGTTCCAGATTCGGGATGATGCCTTCGAACACATGTTCCTTGAGCACCATGCGACCGTTGTCGGCCAGATAGCGGAAGGCGATCCTGTCGCGCCCCGATCCATGCAGGACCACGTCGCGTGTCGCCGGGGCGAGTTCGGCGAATGGGGTGTCGATATCGAAGCCATAGTGGGCAGCCAGGCCGGCAAGCATCTGAAAATAGAATTGGTTGCGTCGATCCCAGCCCCTGATCGCGCCGGCGGCAAGCGACAGCTCCGGATGCCCGACCACGCGCGCAGGGTCGAAGAACTCGACCTGTCCGAGGCCGTCGCAGTCCGGACAGGCGCCGGCCGGGTTGTTGAACGAGAACAGGCGTGGCTCGAGTTCGGCCAGTGCGTAACTGCACACAGGACACGCGAAGCGGGCGGAGAACAGGTGCTCGGTGCCGGTGTCCATCTCCACCGCGACGGCACGTCCGTCGGAATGAAGGAGTGCGGTCTCGAAGGATTCGGAGATGCGGCCCCGCTGATCGGGACGGATCCTGAGCCGGTCGATGACGATCTCGACCGTGTGACGTTTCCCCTTCACCAGCGCCGGCAGTGCATCGATCTCGAAGACCTGACCATCGACCCGCACCCGCACGAAACCCTGCGCCCTCAACTCGGCGAACAAGTCCTGCTGTTCGCCCTTGCGGCCTGCCACCACCGGCGCGAGGATCATCAGGCGGGTGTCGTCCTGCAAGGCAAGAACGTGGTCGACCATCTGCGAAATCGTTTGTGCCTGCAGTGGCTGGTCGGGATGGTCCGGGCAGTGGGGCGTACCGGCACGCGCGTAGAGCAGGCGCAGGTAGTCGTGGATTTCGGTCACCGTGCCGACGGTCGAACGCGGGTTGTGGCTGGTGGCCTTCTGTTGGATCGAGATCGCCGGCGAAAGTCCCTCTATCAGATCGACGTCGGGCTTTTCCATCAACTGCAGGAACTGGCGTGCATAGGCGGAAAGCGATTCGACATAGCGTCGCTGACCTTCGGCATAGAGCGTGTCGAAAGCGAGCGAGGACTTGCCCGAACCGGAAAGGCCGGTGATGACGGTCAGCCTGTTGCGCGGCAGATCCAGGCTGATGTTCCGGAGGTTGTGCGTTCGCGCGCCGCGAATGCGGATCTCGTCCATGAGGGGTGCGTGCCTTGGGTAACGCATCACTATACGAGAGAATTCGGCGCCGGACCAAACCGATTGGGTCGGCGGAAACGCGGGCTGTTAGAATCGCTGCTTTGATTCGACGGTCCGACACGATGTCACATCCGACGCATGACTCGATGACCCCTGCAGAGCGGCGTGCAGGCGTGAGCCTGGCCGCGATCTTCGGGCTGCGCATGCTCGGTCTGTTCCTGATCCTTCCGGTCTTTGCCGTCCATGCGCACACGATCCCGGGCGGAGACGATCTGACGCTGGTCGGCATCGCGATCGGTGCATATGGACTGACGCAGGCTTTCCTGCAGATCGCCTTCGGTGCCGCATCCGACCGATTCGGGCGCAAGCCGGTCATCGTCGCGGGCCTGCTGATCTTCCTGCTCGGCAGCGTCGTGGCGGCGCTGGCGGATCATATCCACATGGTCATCGCGGGTCGCGTGCTGCAGGGCGCGGGGGCGATCTCGGCGGCGGTGACCGCGCTTGCGGCGGATCTCACGCGTGACCAGCATCGCACCAAGATCATGGCGATGATAGGGGCGAGTATCGGCCTCGTGTTCGCGTTCTCGATGGTCGCTGCGCCGCTGCTGTATGCGTTGATCGGCATGGCCGGCATCTTCTGGCTGACCGCGGCGCTGGCAGCCGGTGCCATCTATGTAGTTTTGCGGGTCGTGCCGGATGCCCCGCCGGTGCCACGCGCGACGGGGGGGCGCTTCATCGACGTGTTGCGGGATGCGCAACTGATGCGGCTCAATTTTGGCGTCTTCGCGCTGCACCTGATCCAGACGACGATGTGGGTGCTGGTCCCCGCAGCGCTGGTGGCCGCTGGCGGGCTGCCGATGGTGGAGCACTGGAAGGTCTATCTGCCGGCGGTGCTGTTGTCGTTCGCAGTGATGGTTCCGGCAATCATCATCGCCGAAAAGCACGGCCGCATGAAATTCGTCTTCAATGCCGCTATCATATTGTTGGTGTTCGTTCAGTTGGGCTTGCTGATGTTCGGCCACAGCCTGGTGGGACTTGCACTGTCGCTGACCTTGTTCTTCGTCGCCTTCAACGTGCTCGAGGCCACCCAGCCGTCCTGGATCTCGAAAATCGCGCCGGCCGCGAACAAGGGTACGGCGCTCGGTGTGTACAATACGCTGCAGTCGATCGGGTTGTTCGTAGGGGGCATGCTGGGCGGACTGATCGCGCAGCACTACGGCTCGCAGGCGGTCAATCTGTTCTGTGCCGTGATTGCATTGGTGTGGCTGGGTCTGGCGGCAACGATGACGCCGCCGCCGCGCCGGGTCGAAGCGGCGCCGCAGTCTTAGAGAAGGTTCGGCCTGCCCTGCCTGGTCATGGCCTTCATGCCGTCGGTGACAGATACCAGTAGAGGAGAGTGGGATGGCATCCCTGAACAAAGTGATTCTGATCGGTAACCTCGGTGCCGATCCTGAAACCCGTTACGCCCCTTCGGGCGACGCGATCTGCAATCTTCGGATCGCAACCACGGAGACCTGGAAGGACAAGAGTTCGGGCGAGCGCCGCGAGGCAACCGAGTGGCACCGGGTGGTGTTCTTCGGCCGCCTGGCCGAAATTGCGGCCCAGTACCTGCGCAAGGGCAGTCAGATCTATGTCGAGGGTCGCCTGCAGACGCGGAAGTGGCAGGACAAGGAGGGGCAGGATCGGTACACGACCGAGATTCGTGGCGACGAGATGAAGATGCTCGGCAGTCGCCAGGGCATGGGTGGCGATGCGCCGGCCCCACGCCAGGAGGCTTCGGGCCATGCATCGGCCCCGCGCCCGTCCCGGCCGGCCCCGCAGCCCTCTGAAACACCTTCCAAGACGTCGTCGCAGGGCGGTGGTTTCGGCGATTTCGACGACGACATCCCGTTCTGACGGCAACGTGCTGGAATGACCCGGAGCGATCGTCGCGCCCGCTCCGGTGCGTCGATGCCGGTTCAGCGCATGCGCAGCGCGGTCTGCATCCTGGCCAGCGCCTCATCAAGCGTCGTCTGGGTGCAGCCGAAGTTCAGTCGGACGAAGTCCGGCATGCCGAAGGCCTTGCCGTCCGACAGACCGACCCCGGCCGTTTCGAAGAAACCGACCGGATCTTCCAGTCCGCTCGGCCGACAGTCGATCCACGCGAGGTAGGTGGCCTCCGGACGCGTGGCGCGCAGGCCCGGCATGTTCGCGACGGCCTCCATGACCTGGTTCCGGTTCTTTCTGAGGTAGGCGAGCAAGGCCTGCCGCCATGGATTGCCGTCGCGGTAGGCAGCCTCGGCCCCGACCATGCCGAGCAGGTTCGGGTGCGGAATCAGGCCGCGCATCGCGCTCCGGTAGCGCTTTCGCAAGGCTGCGTCGGGAATGATCGCAAAGGCACAGTACAACCCGGGTATGTTCCAGGTCTTGGACGGCGCCATGACGGTGATCGTGCGGCGGGCCACCGATTCGTCCAGTGTCGCGATCGGCACATGAGGCCGCTCGGGGTCGAGCGTCAGTCCGCAGTGAATCTCATCCGAGCAGATGATCAGGTCATTGCGCTCGGCCAGATCGGCGAGCCACCCCAGTTCTTCGCGGTCGAACACCCGCCCGGTCGGATTGTGTGGATTGCACAGCAGAAGCAGGCGCGTTCGCGACGTGATGGCGGCGTGCGTGGCGTCGCGGTTCCACAGCCAGCGTCCGTCATGGTCTTCGATCAGCGGGCGAGTGATCAGACTTCGGCCGTTGTTGGCGGGAGCGGTCAGGAACGGCGGGTAGACCGGCGTGGAGGTGAAGACTTCGTCGCCCTCGTGACCCGCGATGCGACAGGCCAGGTTGAAGCCGGTCACCACACCGGGCAGCCACACCAGCCAGTCGGCCTGAATCGTCCAGTCGTGATCGCGTGCGATGCCGTCGATGACCGCGTCGACGAGACTCGGCCACGCATCGGTGTAGCCGAGCACGCCGTGTTCGATGCGCCGTTTCAGTGCGGCGAGTACCGGCGCAGGGGCTGCGAAATCCATGTCCGCAACCCACAGCGGCAGGATGTCGGTGCCTGCGTAGCGGCCCCACTTTTCGCCGGGAAGGGAACGACGGTCGATCGGGGTGTCAAAGTCGAAGGCGGGAGTCATGCTGGGGTCCTGTTTTGGCGGATTCGTTCGGATCAGGCACAAGCATATACAATTGACGAAAATTACTCTCGTAAGAGGAGGGGACGACAGTGCAGTACGTGACCGCGCATCCGGATGGGATTCTTGCAGTCGATTCCGGGTATTGCCGGGACGGCCTGGCCGCCATCCATCTGATCATTCACCAGGGGCAGGCGGCAGTCGTGGATACCGGCACCAATGCATCGGTGCCAAGAGTACTGTCCGCGCTTGCTGCGGCCGGGGTTGCGCCGGAGAACGTCGCCTGGGTCATGTTGACCCACATTCACCTGGACCATGCCGGTGGAGCAGGAAGCCTGATGTGCGCGTTACCCAACGCAAACCTGCTCGTGCATCCGCGCGGCGTCCGCCACATGGTCGACCCGAGTCGCCTGTGGGACGCGACCGCGGCGGTCTATGGGGCCGAACAGACCTTCGCGATGTATGGTCGGCTCGCGCCTGTCGCCAAAGACCGCATCGTCGCCGCGATCGACGGTCTGGAGGTGTCGATGGGCGATCGCCGTTTCCGCGTGATCGACGCGCCGGGTCATGCGCGCCACCACATCTGCATCTGGGACGAGACCGCCCGTGCATGCTTCACCGGGGACACCTTCGGGCTGTCCTACCGAGAACTGGACGTGAATGGTCGTGCCTTCGTCTTTCCGACCACGACGCCGAGCCAGTTCGACCCGGGCGCGATGCATGCGTCGATCGACAGGATGCTGTCTTTCGGTCCGAATGCGATGTATCTGACCCATTACAGCCGGGTGACCGACGTCGAGCGACTGGCGGCCGATCTGCACCGGCTGATCGACACGGCCGTCGCGGTCGCGCGTGCCGCACGCGGTGAGGGCGTCGCCCGGCATGTTGAGATCCTGGCGGGACTGGAACAGATCGTGCGTGAGGAGGCGGAGCGTCAGGGCTGGACGCTGCCGGAGGAGCAGATTTTCGACGTCCTGCGCATGGACCTCGAACTCAACGCCCAGGGTCTGGGCGTATGGCTGGACGAATCACGCATGATCGAGGCGGCTTGAATCGACGCGCAGTGGACCAAGCACGCCTTCGACGCATCCGCCAGCGGTCAGTCGTTTCGATCGAGCATCGCGCGCTCGGCCCAGCGCGCAGCCTTTTCCGGGTCCGCGGCGACAACGTGGCCGGCAGCATAGATATGCGCCAGCGCGCGCTTCGCGTCGGCCCGGCCGGAAACGGCCGCCGCATGCAACCAGCGAATTGCCCGATGAGGGTTGGCTGTGATGCCGGTGCCATGGAGTTGAAGCATCGCGAGCCGAAACTGGGCGTCAGCATGGCCCTGCTCGGCGGCGCGACGATACCACTCGGCCGCGACAGCGTGGGATTGGCGCACGCCGAGTCCTTCGTCATAAAGGCGTGCGAATTCGAATTGCGCCTGTGGCAAACCCGCCTCGGCCGACCGGCGCAACCACCGCCAGGCGGCGTTCGGTTCCTGCGACGGGGCGTCGCCGTTCATCAGCAGCATCGCATACTGGTATTGCGCCAGACGGTTGCCGGCACGGGCGGCGCGCGCGAACATTATCGTGGCGTCTGCGTACCGGCCGGCTTCGAGCGCGCGCAGGCCCTGTTCGGTGTTCATGGCGGCCGAACCGATCGCATGAGTGTTTGCCGCAAAACTGGCCAACAGCATCGCGATCAACGCCAGGCGAAGCAGATTGAGCATGTCCCACCTCCTGAGGCCTTCTCCGGCCCGATGAACATTTACCAGCGTGCCGGGTCCGTGAGTTCGGCCGAGCATCACTTGATTGCACGGATTGGAGTCTATTCGCTGCAGCGAGTTCGCAGCCTCCCTACCCACTGACCGAAGACGTATCGATTCCTTCATGACAGAAACAGATTCATCCGGTCCGGCAGACGTCGATGCCGAGCGTCGATTTGGCGGAATCGTCCGCCTGTATGGCGTGCAGGCTGCGGCCCGCCTGTGGCGCGCGCATGCGTGCGTGGTCGGTATCGGCGGTGTGGGTTCATGGGCGGCGGAGGCGCTCGCGCGCAGCGGGGTGGGCCGCCTGACGCTGATCGATCTCGATCACATCGCTGAATCGAACATCAACCGGCAGATCCACGCGCTGGACATGACGCTCGGGCAGGCCAAGGTCGAAGCGATGCGCGCTCGCATCGGGGGAATCAGTCCGCTCGCGCAGGTGGAGACCGTCGACGATTTCGTTACGGGCGACAACGCGGTCGAATTGCTGCAGGGATTCGATGTGGTGATTGATGCGATCGATCAGGTCAGCGCGAAGCTGGCGATCGTGCTGGCCTGCCGTGCGGCGCGCATTGCGCTGGTGGTGGCTGGCGGGGCGGGCGGAAAGACCGACCCCGGCCGTATCCGGGTATCGGACCTGTCGCGGACCGAGCAGGATCCGCTCCTGGCCAAGTTGCGCAAGCGGCTGCGTGCCGAGCATGGTTTTCCGCGCAACCCGAAGCGAAGCTTCGGTATTCCTGCGATCTACTCGGACGAGCCGCTGCGCTATCCGGAACTGAACGCCTCGTGCGAGGTTCCGACCGATCTGCAGGGGCTGGCCTGCGCCGGTTATGGATCCAGCGTCGTAGTGACCGCGAGTTTCGGTCTGTTCGCAGCGTCTCGGGCAATCGAGATCCTATTGTCGCGCGATGCGCGAGTTTCGGAGTGAAGACATGAGCGAGAGAAAGGCGGTGGTATTGTTCGGGCACGGCGCCCGGGACCCGGATTGGGCGCGGCCGATGCGCCGCGCGCGTGAAATGGTACAGGGAGGCTCGCCTGCACTGCAGGTCGAGCTTGCATTCCTGGAGTTCATGACGCCGACGCTGCCGGAGGCGATCGATGCGCTCGTCGCCGACGGTGCGACCCGAATCACGGTCGTGCCGATGTTTCTCGCTCAGGGGGGGCATCTGAAGAAGGATGTTCCGCTGCTGGTCGAAGCGGCGCAGGCTCGACATCCGGGCTGTCGGATCAGGCAGGCATTGGCGGTGGGTGAGGTCGATGACGTGATCGCAGCGATGGCGGCGCATGCCGCCCGCTCTGCCGACGGATGACGCGCGAGCACACCTGAGCCGTCGGATGCAGTTTGACTGCTGCGTATATTAGAGTATTATTATACTCATGAGAGTCAATTCAATACTGAGTTCTGCGGTGTTCGCGTCCGCTCTTGCCTCGAGTGCGCTGACATGGGCCGATCTTCCCACTGTTCGGGTCGAGTCGCGGCAGGGCGGGGCGACCCATGTGGCCGAGGCGAGCATCGAAGCGGTCAATCAGGTCACCGTTTCCGCGCAGATGGCCGGGCGGGTCGTCGAGTTGCGCGTGGATGCGGGCGACGCGGTCCTTGCGGGCGAGCGCCTGTTGCGGATCGATGCGTCGGAGGCTTCACAGGCGGTCGTCGGTGCCGAGGCGGTGGTGGCGCAGGCGCGGGCGGGACTCGCAAACGCGCGGGCCGAGTATGAGCGGGCACGCGCGCTGGCCGAGCGAGGTTTCATCAGCGAGTCCGTGGTCGACCAGACCAGAACCGCGTTCGAGGCAGCCCAGGCGCAACTGCGATCGGCACAGGCAGGGCGCAGCCAGTCCGAGGTGGTCCTCGGCTACGCGGATGTCGCGTCCCCGCTGACCGGCATCGTCTCCGAGCGGCATGTGGAACCGGGTGAGATGGCGCAACCCGGCACGCGGCTGTTGACCATCTTCGATCCGACGGCGATGCGTGCCGTGGTCGACGTGCCGCAGAGCCGTCTTGCCGGCATCGAACCCGGTTCGGTGATTGCCAGTGTCGAACTGCCCGACAGCGGGCGACGTGTGGAGGCGACGCGGGTCACGGTGATGCCGGCGGCCGACGCACGTACCTACACGCTGCGGCTCCGGATCGACCTGCCGGCCGATCTCGACCGTGTGATGCCGGGTGCGTTCGCACGGGTCTATTTCACCGTGGGCGACGCGACCCGCATCGTCGTTCCTGCGTCCTCGATCCTGCGTCGCAGCGAGGTCACCGGCGTCTACGTAGTGGATCCGCGAACCGGGTTCAGCCTGCGCCAGATCCGCCTCGGGGAGCCGGTCGGGGACGGCATGGTCGAGGTGCTGTCCGGACTGAATGGCAGCGAGGAGATTGCGCTCGATCCGATCCAGGCGGGCATCGTCGCGCGTGCGGCGCGTGCGGCCGGTCGCTGAGCGGGCATCGCCATGGAATCCGGTCTCGGGCTGTCCGGTCGCATCGCGGCCATCTTTCAACGCAACGCGCTGACGCCGCTGCTTGCGCTGATCCTGCTGCTGCTCGGCATCTTCGCCACGCTGATCACCCCCAAGGAAGAAGAGCCGCAGATCGACGTGACGATGGCCAATGTGCTGGTTCCGTTTCCCGGTGCGTCGGCCCGGGATGTCGAGGCACTGGTCGCACGGCCGGCCGAACAGGTTCTGTCACGCATCGCAGGGATCGAGCATGTCTACTCGGTGTCACGCCCGGGTATGGCGGTGATCACGGTCCAGTTCGAAGTCGGCGTGCCAAACCAGGACGCGCTGGTCAAGCTGTACGACACGATTCATTCCCACAGCGACTGGCTCAGCCCACAACTGGGCGTCGGTGAGCCGATCATCAAGCCCAAGGGCATCGACGACGTGCCGATCGTCAGTCTCACTTTCTGGACGGCCGATCCGGAGCGGGCCGCTTTCGAGATGCAGCAGGTGTCGCGTGCGGTGGAACTCGAACTGAAGCGGCTGCCCGGTACCCGCGACGTGGTCACGATCGGCGGTCCCGGGCATGTGGTGCGCGTGCTGATGGATACCGAGCGGATGAATGCGTACGGTGTCACCGCGCAGGACATCCGCGCGGCGCTGCAACTTTCCAACGCGTCGCAACCGGCTGGAACGCTGACCGCGGGTAATCGCGAGGTGCTGGTGCGAACGGGTACCTATCTCGAATCCGCCGAGGACGTTCGCAGCCTGGTGGTCGGCATGGTCGAGGCGCGCCCGGTGTTCATGCGCGATGTGGCGGTCGTCGAGGACGGGCCGGATCAGCCGAACAACAACGTGTGGTTCGGCACCGGTGTGGCCGCTGCGCAGACCGGCATCGCCGAGCGGGGTGTCTTCCCCGCGGTCACGCTGTCGGTATCGAAGAAGCCCGGTGCGAATGCGGCCGACGTCGCGGATGCGGTGGTCGCCCGGGCGCGGGCGCTTCAGGATTCCATCATTCCGCACGGCGTGAACTTCACCGTCACGCGCAACTACGGAGAGACCGCCAACGACAAGGCGAACACGCTGATCGGTAAACTGGCGTTCGCGACTGGCGCGGTGGTGTTGCTGGTGTTCTTCGCGCTCGGTCGGCGCGAGGCGTTGATCGTCGGTGTCGCGGTGACGCTGACATTGGCGGCGACGCTGTTCGCGTCCTGGGCCTGGGGTTTCACACTGAACCGGGTCAGCCTGTTCGCGCTGATCTTCTCGATCGGCATCCTGGTCGATGACGCGATCGTGGTCGTCGAGAACATCCATCGCTGGAAGACGCTGGAGCCGGACACGCCGCTGTGGAAGCTGATTCCGAAGGCGGTCGACGAAGTCGGCAGCCCGACCATCCTTGCGACTTTCACCGTGATCGCGGCGCTGCTGCCGATGGCTTTCGTGACCGGGTTGATGGGTCCGTACATGAGCCCGATTCCGATCAACGCGTCCATGGGCATGGTCATCTCGCTCGCGATAGCGTTTGTCGTGACCCCATGGCTGGCGCTGAAGCTGATGACCGGAAAGCCGGCCCGCGGGCACGCCACCGTCGACGGCGCGCGAGCCGATGCCGGGCCGGAAGAGGATCGCATGACGCGGGCTCTGGATCGCTTCTTCCGCAGGCTGATGACGCCGATGATCGACCCGGTGAAGGGTGGCCGGGCGCGCCTGATACTGTGGCTGGCGGTGTTCGGTTTGATCGCAGTATCGGTTGCGCTACCGCTCGGTCAGTGGGTGGTGCTGAAGATGTTGCCCTTCGACAACAAGAGCGAGTTCCAGGTCGTGCTGGACATGCCGGTAGGGACGCCGATCGAGGACACCACCCGCGTGCTGCGCGAGATCGGTGCCGAACTGTCCGGCGTGGCGGAAGTCTCCGACTGGCAGGTCTATGCCGGCACCGCCAGTCCGATCAACTTCAACGGCCTGGTGCGTCAGTACTATCTGCGCAGCGCACCGGAGCACGGCGACATTCAGGTCAATCTGGTCGACAAGTCGGCGCGCGAGCGCAAGAGCCACGAGATCGCGGTATCGGTTCGCGATGCGGTCGCCGCCATCGCGCGCGCCAGCGGCGGCAATGCGAAGGTGGTCGAAGTGCCACCCGGTCCGCCAGTGCTGTCGCCGATCGTGGCCGAGGTCTATGGGCCCGACTACGACGGGCAGATCGAGGTCGCGCGGCGCGTGCGGGCCACCTTCGAGGCGACACCGGACATCGTCGGCGTCGATGACACCATCGACGAGGCGGCCCCCAAGTTCGTGCTGCGGGTCGATCAGGCCAAGGCCGCGCGCATGGGCGTCGCCCAGGCCGACATCGTCGAGGTGGTGCGGCTGGGCCTGTCCGGCGAGGATGTCACGCCGATCTTCGGGGGCGACAACAAGTACGAGATACCGGTGCGCATCCAGTTGCCCCCGGAGCGCAAATCGAGCGTCGACAACCTCCTCGCGATGAAGGTCCGCGCGAGCGACGGCGTGCTGGTTTCGGTGTCGGAACTGGTCGAGGTCGAGCAGCGGTTGCGTGAGCAGGTGATCTATCGTAAGGATCTGCTGCCCGTGGTCTACGTCACCGCCGACATGGGCGGACGCCTGGACTCGCCGCTGTACGGCATGTTCGACATCCGCTCGCGCCTGAGCGACCTGAAACTCGACGGGCCCGGCCTGCAGGGTGTGCTCGGCGAATGGTTCATCCGGCAACCGGTCGATCCGTTCGAGGGCTACAGTATCAAATGGGATGGCGAGTGGCAGGTCACCTATGAGACCTTCCGCGACATGGGGGTTGCCTATGCGGTCGGCCTGATCCTGATCTACCTGCTTGTGGTCGCCCAGTTCCGCAGCTATCTGGTGCCGCTGGTCATCATGGCACCGATCCCGCTGACCCTGATCGGCGTGATGCCCGGCCATGCGCTGTTCAACGCGCAGTTCACCGCGACGTCGATGATCGGCATGATCGCGCTGGCCGGCATCATCGTGCGCAACTCCATCCTGCTGGTGGACTTCGTGAACCAGCAGGTGCGCGAAGGCATGGAACTCGGCGAGGCGGTGATCCGTGCGGCGGCGGTGCGGGCCAAGCCGATCGGTCTGACCGCACTGGCGGCGATGATCGGCGCGATCTTCATTCTCGATGATCCGATCTTCAATGGTCTGGCGCTGAGTCTGATCTTCGGGGTGTTCGTGTCCACCGTGCTGACGCTGGTGGTGATTCCGGTCCTGTATTTCGCCGCGATGAAGAACCGCATCGCCCAACTCGAGGGAGAAGCAACATGAGTCTGACCATAAACCAGTTCGTCCGGATCTTCGCGGGTGCCTTCGTGCTCGTTTCGCTCGCGCTCGGCGTCGAGGCGTCTCCGCTGTTCGTCAGCAGGCACTTCCTGTGGTTCACCGCCTTCGTCGGTTTGAATCTGTTCCAGAGCGGTTTCACCCGCTTCTGTCCGCTCGAGAACATTCTGCGCAAGTTCGGTGTGCGCGACGGCGCCTGAGGAGGCCCGCTACACGCCGGAAAGGGCGGCGACGGCCGGCTCAGCCGCGCGCGGTCCGTCCGCCGGTCACGATCATGCCGAGCGCGAACAGGCCAACCGCGACGAAACACACCAGTGACCAGTTCGCGATCGTCAGGCCGAGAAAGGTCCAATCGATCGCGCCGCAGTCGCCGGTGCCGCGAAACATCATCGGCAGGGCTTCGGCCAGCCCGAAGCTCTCGACCAGGTACTCGAATCCCGGACCGCATTCGGCCAGATTCGGTGGTGAGCGCTGCAGGATGGACTGCTGGGTCGCGACCGTCCCGCCCGCGGCCGCCAGCAGCAACAGCACCCCGCCGTAGATGCGGTTGCCGAGGCGTCCGGGCGCATGGATACCGGCAATCAGGCCGACCAGCGCCACCAGCACGAATGCATAGCGCTGCATGATGCACATCGGACAGGGTTCGAGTCCGACCACGTGCTGCAGGTACAGACCGAAAGCGAGCAGGCCGGTGCAGGTGGCGAACAGCGCGAGGAACAGCAGGCGGGAAGGAAGTTCGAACGGATTCGTCATGGAGTGTCGGCGTACGTACAGAGTCGAATTGAAAGCATGTACATTCTAAGAGGAAACCATGCCGTTGACCGGGCCGGGCAGCCCGTTCGGTTTCGGGTCAGGCCGAGCGTGCCAGTTCGACCAGCGTCGCGACCTGGTCGAGCAGGGTCTGCGGAATCGCGACCTCGCCATCGAGCATCGCGCGGACCAGTGCGGCGTTGTCATCGATTCCGGGTACATCCGGCAGTCCGGCCAGCGGGGGGGCGCCGCCTTCCTCGGCGGTCCAGGCGATCCTCGCCGTGCCGCCCACGAAGACTTCCATCTGTGGTCGCCGGCGCGGATTGGCATAGGCCTCGCCTTCGGTGCCGCGCAGCAGCATCGCGCATGCTCCATCCGCGAGCAGAAAGTCGTGCATGCGCACGAGGTACTCGGGGTGAGTCACCGAAACCACGCGCACGCTGCGACCCGGACAGGGGTCGACAAGCTTGGCCATCGTGTGGGCGCTGCCGCGCACGCCGAACCGCGTCCGCAAGCCGAGCAGGTGATCCAGGCCGGGCAGCAGCGACGCGACTGTCACGCAGGCGATGTGCTTACGGGCGAGATCCGCCTCGGCTTCCATGACGCTGCCTGCCGGTGCGATGCCCAGTTCGGCGAGCAGCGTGAACGGGTTGCTGCGGGTGTCGAAGTCGTGGCGCCCCTGGATCAGCACCGGTACGCCTTGGCGGGCGAGCAACTGCGCCAGCAACGGCATCAGGTTGGCCTGCCGGCGTGCGCCGTTATAGGTCGGAATCACGACGCAGCGCGGACCTTCCGGGACCCGGAGCTGCACGCAACGGCGATCCATCGCGTGTTTGAAGCCGATCAGTTCCTCGAGCGATTCGCTCTTGATCCGCAGCGACAGGATGATCGCGCCGAGTTCCAGTTCCGGCACGGCACCGTCCAGCATCGCGCCGAACAGTGCTTCGGCCTGTCCGGCATCGATGCCGCGGGCACCCTTGGCGCCGCGGCCGATTTCCTTGATGATTGAGGCGTAGTTCATGCGCGCATTATCCTGGCAATCGTTGCCGGATACATAACGGAGTGACAGAAAATGGAAGTCGGATTTATCGGACTCGGTCTGATGGGACGCCCGATGGCGCTCAATCTCATTAAGGCGGGCCACAGGGTCAGCGTGTGGAGTCGGCGTCGTGAGTCGATGCAGCCCCTGATGGATGCGGGCGCGCAGGGATGCGGCAGCGCGGCCGACGTCGCTGCGCGCGTGGAGGTCGTGATCAGCATGGTGGCCGATGCGCCGGATGTCGAGCAGGTGGCGCTCGGGCCGGAGGGTGTCGCCGAAGGGGCGCGTCCGGGCCTGGTGTTCGTGGACATGAGCACGATCGCGCCGGCCGCGGCGCAGTCGATCGCATCGCGTTTGAACGACCGGGGTATCACGATGCTGGACGCGCCGGTGTCGGGCGGGGAGGTCGGCGCGATCAATGCAGGTCTGACCATCATGGTGGGGGGGGATGCGGCCGCATTTGAAAAGGTCAAACCGCTGTTCGAGGCCATGGGCAAGACGGTGTCGCTGATCGGCGGTGCCGGGGCGGGGCAGGTCGCCAAGGCCTGCAATCAGATCCTGACCGGGGTCGGTGTCGCTGCGGTGGCCGAGGCGCTCAATTTCGCGCGCAAGAGCGGCGTCGATGCGAGCAAGGTGCGCGAGGCCCTGCTGGGGGGTTTCGCGTACTCGCGGATTCTCGAGAACCATGGGCAGCGCATGCTGGATCGGAACTTCAAACCGGGGTTCAAGGCCTGGATGCACCAGAAGGATCTGCGCATCATCATGGAAGAGGCGCATCGCCTCGGTCTGGCGCTGCCGTCGTCGGCGGCGACGGCGCAGATGTTCAACGCGATGGTGGGCAGCGGCCTGGGCGAGGACGATTCGGTGGCGATGTTGAAGCTGCTCGAGCGCATGAGCGGGATGGAGGGCTGAACCATGCGTGTCGGATTCATCGGACTCGGCGCGATGGGACGGCCGATGGCCGAGCACTTGCTGCGCGGCGGTCATCGCGTCGCGGTATGGGCACGGCGTCGCGCCTCGGCGCAGTCGCTCGTGTCGACCGGCGCGGCGCTGTGCGGTTCGCCGGCCGAATTGGCGGCGACCAGCGACGTGGTCATCACCATCATCACGCTCGGGAGCGATGTGGAGTCGGTCGCGTTCGGTCCGGATGGATTGGCCTCCGGGTTCGTGCCGGGCAGCGTGCATGTGGACATGAGCACGATCTCCCCGGCGCTGGCACGCGCGCTTGCCGAACGCTATGCAGCGCAGGGCGTGGCCTGGCTGGATGCGCCGGTATCCGGCGGGGATGTCGCGGCACGGGATGCCGCGCTCGCGATCATGGCAGGCGGTGACGTAGAGACCCTCGAACGCGTCCGACCGCTGCTGTCATGCCTGGGCAAACGCATCGTCCATGTCGGGCCAGCCGGTGCCGGCCAGGTGGCCAAGGCGTGCAACCAGATGGTCATGGTGGCGACGATACAGGCCTGTGCCGAAGCGATGCATCTGGCCAATGCGCACCGCGTCGACCCCGCTGTGGTGCGCGCGGCGCTGATGGGCGGGTCGGCGGCCTCCCGGGTGCTCGAAGTGTTCGGTGGTCGCATGGTCGATCGCGATTTCGTTGCAGGCGTGCAGGCGCGCCTTCACCACAAGGATTTCGGCATCCTGCTCGACGAGGCGGTCCGGCTCGGCGCACCGTTGCCGGTCGCGGCACAGGTGGGGCAGCAGCTCAATGCGCTGATGGCGAGTGGCTGGGAGGCGGACGACAGCGCGAGCCTGCTGAAGGTGCTCGAACGGATACGGCCCGGTGTCACGCCGGTTGGGTGATCCAGGCATTGCCGTGGTTCAGTCGGGCGGTCGCGGTTTGCCATACCAGCGAAAGCGCTCGACGACCTCGTGCATCTCGGTCGAGGACAGCAGGACCGGTGGCCCAAGCTGCAGCGTGCGCCAGTATTGCTCGCACAAGGCCTCGAATTCGATCGCGAGGTCGAGCGCGTGCGCAAGGTCGCGCCCGAACACGACCATGCCGTGATTCGCGATCAGGCAAGCGCTGCGTTCGGCGATCGCGTCGATCACCTGGTCGGAGAGCTGCTGCGTGCCGAAGGTAGCGTAGCCCGCGCAGCGGATCGTGTCGCCGCCGAAGCGCGCGATCATGTAATGAAAGGCTGGAATCGTCAGTCTCTGGCAGGCCAGCGCGGTCGCGAACGGAGCGTGGGCATGCACGATCGCGCCGGCTTCCGGGCGTCGGGCGTACAGGTCGGCATGAAAACGCCATTCGCTGGATGGTGCAATGGGATCGAATGTGGTGCCATCCGCGCCGACCCGCACCATGTCGTCCGGGGTGCAATGCGCCGGCGCGAGCCCGCTCGGGGTGATCAGCATTCCACCCGACACGCGCACGCTGACGTTTCCGGCGGTTCCGGTGTTCAGGCGTGCCCGGGTCAGGCCGCGTGCGGTTTCTAGCAGGGCCTCGCTCAGGCCGCGATGCCGGCGCGGCTTCATGTTGCCGGCACCAGCGCGGCAAGCGCGTCGGGGCTGTGGATGCCGGTCTCCGTGATGATGCCGTCTATCAGGCGCGCCGGCGTCACGTCGAAGGCAGGGTTGGCGGCGCGGGTGTCGGCCGGAACCAGCCTGACCGAGCCGAGAGCGCCGTTTTCGGTGATGCCCTGCACCGTGCAGACTTCGTCCGGACCGCGATCCTCGATCGGGATCGCGCGGCCGTCGGCGCACTCGAAATCGACGGTCGACAGCGGTGCCGCAATGTAGAAGGGCACATCGTTGTCTTGGGCGGCCAGTGCCTTCAGGTAGGTGCCGATCTTGTTGGCGGTGTCGCCGTTGCGTGCGACCCGGTCGGCGCCGGTGATCACGATATCGACGTCGCCCCGGGCCATCAACAGACCCGCAGCGTTGTCACAGATCAGCGCATGTGCGACGCCGGCCTGCCGTAGTTCCCAGGCGGTGAGCAAGCCCTGATTGCGCGGACGGGTCTCGCTGACCCAGACATGCACGGGCAGGCCCTGCGCCTGCGCCGCATAGACGGGTGCGAGCGCGGTACCGGAACCCAGCGTCGCGATCCAGCCCGCATTGCAGTGTGTCATGACCCGCACCGGTCCCGGGCGCTTTCGCGCGATCTGTTGAAGGAGTTCCACGCCGCAGTGTCCGATCGCGGCGCATGTCTCGGCGTCCTCGCGCTGAATGCGATCGGCTTCGTCCCATGCGATTTCATGACGCATCGCGTCTGCGAGGCCGTGCACTCGTGCATGCATCCGTCTCAGTGCCCAGTGCAGGTTCACCGCGGTGGGGCGGGTGGCCGCGAGGGTCTCGAGGACGAAGCTCAGACGCGCGTCACTGGCGTCCTCGCGCAGTCCGATCGCGACGCCGAACGCGGCGGTCGCGCCGATCAGCGGTGCGCCACGCACCTGCATGGTCCGGATCGCGTGTGCGACCGCTTCCACGGAGTCCAGACGGCGGGTTTCGCATCGGTGCGGCAACAGCGTCTGGTCCAGAATCACGACACCGTCGCCGTCGCGTCGAATGGTGGGAATGGGTTGTGTGAAGATCGGGGAGGTCATGGGACGAATCTTATCGCAGTGCCGCTGGAAGATCGCACCCGGGGCGTCGTCGGACCCGGGGTCGATCTGCGCCGACAACGCGCGTCCATGCCGAGGCGGGGGCTCGCACCCCTACGCGAGCATCCACGTGTCTGCGACAATACGGCAATCCGAGTCCCACAGGGAATATCCGCCATGCCCCGCTTTCCCGCTCCGCTGACCTCCCGTCTGCCCAGGGTCGGTACCACCATCTTCACGGTCATGTCACGCATGGCGCAAAGCTGTGGCGCAATCAATCTGTCGCAGGGCTTCCCCGATTTCAATGCCGAGGATGTGCTGTTCGAACGCGTATCGCACTGGATGCGCGCTGGCCACAACCAGTATGCGCCGATGGCGGGCGTGGCGCCGCTGCGTGACGCGATCGCGGCCAAGGTCGAGGCGCTGTATGGCTGTCGCTACGACCCGGAGACCGAGGTCACGGTGACGGCAGGGGCGACCCAGGCCCTGTTCACGGCGGTGGCGGCGCTGGTCCATCCGGGTGACGAGGTGATCGTATTCGAACCGGTGTACGACTCCTATGTGCCGGCGATCGAGTTGCAGGGGGGCAAGGCATTGCGCATGCGCATGGTCGCGCCGGACTATCGTCCGGACTGGGCGGCGGTGAAGGCGGCGATCTCTCCGCGCACACGCATGATCATGATCAACTCGCCGCACAATCCCACCGCCACGGTATGGACCGCGGCCGATATGGCCACGCTGGCCGAACTGACCCGCAACACGGGGATCGTGATCGTGTCGGACGAGGTCTACGAGCACATCGTCTTCGATGGCGTACCGCACCTGAGCTGCGCGCGCGATCCGGAACTGGCATCGCGCAGCCTGATCGTGTCGAGCTTTGGCAAGACCTATCACATCACCGGCTGGAAGGTCGGCTATGTCGTTGGTCCGGCCGAACTGATGGCCGAGTTTCGCAAGGTCCATCAGTTCAACGTGTTCACGGTCAATACACCGGTTCAACTGGCGCTGGCCGACTACATGGCCGACCCGTCGCGGCATCTGGGCCTGGCGTTCTTCTACCAGGCCAAACGCGACATGTTCAGGGGGGCGATGGCGGGTTCCCGCTTCGAACTGCTTCCGTCACGCGGCACCTATTTCCAGCTCGCACGCTACGATGCGATCTCGGACGAAGCCGATACGGCCTTCGTCGAGCGCCTGACGCGCGAGGTCGGCGTCGCCGCGATCCCGGTGTCGGCCTTCTTCGACGACGGCAATGACGAGCGCGTGATTCGCTTCTGTTTCGCGAAGAACGAGGATACCCTGGTCGCGGCATGTGAGCGGTTGAGCACGCTCTGAGGTAGACTCGCGCTCTGGCCATTCAAATGAAATCCCGCCGTGCGCAATCTGCTCATCTTCGTCCTCGTGCTGATCCTGGTGTGGTGGGCACGCCGTGCGCTGCAAAAACCGCGTGATCAGCGCCGTCGCAGGCGGCACGACGCAACGGGCGGGAGCGGGGAAGAGACGCCCGAGCGAATGCTGAGCTGCGCCCATTGCGGCCTGCACGTACCCGAGAGCGAAGGCGTTCGGGAAGACGGCCGTTTTTTCTGCAGCGAGGACCACCGGCGCCTCGGCGTACGACGCTGAATTCGCCGATGGACTTCGTGTTCGACCGGTCCCGCCTGCCCCCGCTGCGTTATTTCAATCTGTTCCGGTTGGTCGTAGCCGGCCTGTTCGTGGTTGTCGGCGCCGACCTGAACCTGGGCGGGGATGCGCCTCAGGTCTTCTTCGTCGCGACCATCGCGTACCTGACCGCAGTGCTCGCGCTCGGCTTTCCGGACGCGCTCCGGCGTTTCGGGCTCGATCGCCTGATCACGATTCAACTGGTCATAGACATCGCGGCGCTGACCGTGATCATGTGGGCCAGCGGCGGCTATCGCAGCGGCATGCCGGTGCTGATGATGGTGTATCTGGCCGGGGCCGGCCTGGTCGCCGAAGGTCGGATGGTGCTGTTCTTCGCGGCGGTGGCGACGCTGTCGGTGCTGCTCGAGAATGCGTGGCGGCATTTTGCGGCGCAGGGAGCGGCCGAATTCCATCAGGTCGGGCTGGCCTGCATGGGTTTTTTCGCGATCGCACTGACCGCGCGCCTGCTGGCGCGGCGGGCCAAGCTCAACGAGTCGCTCGCCGAGGAGCGCGGGGAAGCGCTCGGGCGCGAACAGGCGATCAACGTCCGCATCATCGAGGACCTGCGCGACGGGGTGATCGTGCTCGGTGAGGACGGCACGGTACGCCAGTCCAATCCGCGGGCGTCCCAGATGCTGGGCACCCAGCTGACGCCGGGAAGCCTGCTCGCCGCGGTCGATGTTCATTTTTCCGGTCTCGCGCAGCAGGGCCACTCGGTCGACGGCAGCGTGCAGCGCCTGGGTCCGCTCGGCAAGATGCTGCGCTGTCGCACGGTCAGTGCGGCCGGCAGCGACGGCGGTGACGGTGACATCGTGATCTATCTCACCGACTTCGAGGAGATCCAGGAGCAGGTGCAGCAGATCAAGCTGGCTGCGCTCGGCCGCCTGACCGCGAGCATGGCGCACGAGATCCGCAATCCGCTGTCGGCGGTGACGCAGGCGGCCGACCTGCTCGGCGACGAGAAACGGGCCGAGGTCCAGGCGCGACTGGTGCGCATCATCAACGACAACGCGCGACGGATCGAACGCATGGTGCGCGATGTGCTCGCGCTCGGCCGGCGGGACGAGATCATGCCCGAGGCGCTGGTACTCGCGCCGTTTCTGGCGACGATGGTCGAGGAGATGTCCTTGCGCGGTGCAGAGGAACGGGCGGTGTTCCGGGTCGACGTCCATCCCGGGGCGACGATCGCGGTCGATCGTGCGCACCTGCATCAGATACTGGGCAATCTGCTCCGCAATGCGCGTCACTATGCGTCCGGGCAGCCCGGATCGGTCAGAATATACACGGCGGCCACCGACCGGGATCAGACGGCGGTGCACGTCGTCGATGACGGTCCCGGCATAGGCGAGGAGGCCCGGCGGCACATGTTCGAACCGTTTTTCACCACCGACCCGAAGGGCACCGGGCTGGGCCTGTACATCGCACGCGAGCTGGCCGATGCGAACGGAGCCCGTCTGGAGCACGTCGGAAACGAACCCGGGGCACATTTCGTGCTGACGGCACGGAGTCAGGCATGAGCAGTTCGGAAAGGCGAAATCGCCCCGCGGGGGCGTCGGTACTCGTCGTCGATGACGAGGACGACATCCGCGAATTGCTGGAACTGTCGCTGATGCGCATGGGACTGGGCTGCGACTGTGCTGCGAACGTCGCCGATGCGAGGCGATTGCTCGCGAGCAATGCCTACCGTCTGTGCCTGACCGACATGCGCTTGCCCGACGGAGACGGGCTGGAACTGGTCGCGGCCATACAGGCGGATCATCCTGGATTGCCGGTGGCGGTGATTTCGGCCTACGGCAGCATCGACACCGCGATTCGGGCGCTGAAACTGGGGGCCTTCGATTTCGTCACCAAGCCGGTCGAACTGAAGGCCCTGCGCGAACTCGTGCACCATGCGCTCAGGCTCGACGTTAACGGCGTCGCCGAGACTGCGGACGGCAGTCGTGACCTGGTCGGGTGCTCGCCGGTGATGGCGCATCTGCGCACCCAGGTGGAGAAGCTCGCCCGCAACCAGGCGCCGGTCTTCATCCATGGCGAATCCGGCACCGGGAAGGAAGTGATCGCGCGGCTGATCCATTCGCTGGGCCCGCGCGCCAAGGCCGCTTTCGTGCCGGTCAACTGCGGTGCTATCACCCCGGAACTCATGGAGAGCGAGTTTTTCGGCCATGTCAAAGGAAGCTTCACCGGGGCGACCGCCGACAAGCAAGGCCTTTTTCAGGCAGCGCACGGCGGCACGCTTTTCCTGGACGAGATCGCCGAGCTGCCGCTGGCGATGCAGGTCAAGCTGCTCCGCGCGATTCAGGAGCGCGCGGTTCGGCCGGTCGGTGCGCACGCCGAGGAGCCGGTCGATGTCCGCATCCTTTCGGCCTCGCATCGCGATCTCGGACAGTATGTCGCCGACGGCAAGTTTCGCCAGGATCTGTACTTCCGAATCAACGTGATCACGCTTCATGTGCCACCATTGCGCGAGCGTCGGGACGACATCCCAGAGCTGGCGCATCACATCCTGGCGCGACTGGCTGTCCGCGAAGGTGGTGCTCCGCGACGGCTCGGTCAGGACGCCCTGGACGCGTTGCGCAGCCATCCCTTTCCCGGCAACGTGCGCGAGCTCGAAAACCTGCTCGAACGCGCCTGTGCGCTGTGCGACGGTGATACCCTCAGTGCAGAGGACATGAGCCTTCAGGTGCCCGAGGGATTGAGCCAACCCCGTCAGGCTGCCCCCACGCAGTACCATTCCGCTACGGAAGAAATCCCCCCGAATGGTGACGAGGAGCGACTGCGTGTGATGAGCGCGCTCGACCAGACCCGCTGGAACCGCTCGGAGGCGGCGCGGCGCCTGGGCATGACGCTGCGTCAGCTGCGCTATCGTCTGCAGAAGTGGGGCCTGGAGTAGCCGGTGAGACGTGCGACTGTCACCGAAGCGCCGACCACGCGGGATTCACCCGAGTCCGGACCGGCGCGTGACGAGGCGAACCAGCTGCGACTGGATGAGGCGGGCTGGCTCAAGGGAGCTGAACGCATCCTGTCACCGAACTTCGATGCCCGTCCGGCGGGTGACGGCGTGCGTCTGATCGTCGTGCATGCGATCAGCCTGCCGCCGGACGAGTTCGGCGGCGCCGGCGTCGAGCAGTTGTTCACCAATACGCTCGATCCCGACGCCCATCCCTATTACGCGACGATCGCGGGCCTGCGGGTGTCGGCGCATTTCTTCATCCGTCGCGACGGCGTGCTGCAGCAGTTCGTGTCCTGCCAGGATCGTGCCTGGCATGCCGGCGTGTCATGTTGGCGCGGACGGGCGCACTGCAACGATTTCTCGGTCGGTATCGAACTCGAAGGCTGCGATACCTGCGCTTTCGAGCCGGTTCAGTATCGGCGACTGACGGCGCTATTGCGCGTGTTGTGCGAGCGCTATCCGATCGAGGACGTTGTCGGACATTCGGACATCTCGCCCGGACGAAAGACCGATCCCGGCCCCTGCTTCGAGTGGGCGATGCTAGACACGCAATGCTCCCGGAAAGCTTGACCGGGACGCCGGCCTGAACGACCCGTTGCGTAGAAACAACATCAAGGCCGCTTTCGACGGCCTTGTTTTTTCAAGGCTTAGCGATAGACGAAGGCACGCGGTGACGCTTTCTGACGCACTTGAGTTTGACAAAATCGCATCAAATCAATACAGTGCAGTTCTGCTGCGGTGCAACAAAACCGTAGCCTTCGCAGGTTTCACGATATCGGTGCGGTTCCGCCTCATTGCTTGGGGCGGTTCAACTTCATGGCCGCTCGCACCGCGGGACGATTCGTCTGGTTGCGGCGATTCGTTTGACAACCACTGACGACCGGTTTTTGGCTGCCGCGCAGGGTGTTTCATCCTGCTGGTGCCTTCGGACGGCATTCAGCATCCAGATCGCCTTCAACGAACCTGAAGCGGTCGAATGCCATTGCCGACGCTTCCGGTCACAGCATGGAGGGACCATGAGTAACGCAACGCGTATCGTCGTGTTTGCAAGGAACACGAGCAAGACCCTGATCCGGTTCACCCACGGCGGCCTGCTCGCCGCGGGTATTGCCGCCGTCGCACATGTCGGCCTGGCCATTTTCGACCACGACTCGGTGAGTCTCGCCGACACCGGCTTGCTCACTACACCGGCACACGCCGCGGTGGTAGAGCTGCCCGAGACCGGGGATCGCTGGCAGCCGTCCGCGTCCGTCGTGCTCGCGCAGCGCGACAGCTTGGTGGTGGCCGAAGCCGGTTTGTCCGAGGAAATGCAGCGCGTGCGCGACTGGGTGTCGCGTCGCTATCGGGTGTCGAGTGTGGCGCTCGAGCCGGTGCTGGTCGTCGCCGAGGAGAGTGCCAAGGACGCCGGTCTGGATCCGCTGCTGATCGTCGCGATGATGGCGATCGAATCCAGCTTCAACCCGATGGCGCAAAGCAATGCGGGTGCGCAGGGCCTGATGCAGGTCATCCCGCGCTGGCATATGGACAAGATCGGTGAAGATGCGCCCAAGGACATCCTGTTCGATCCGTTGGTCAATATTCAGGTGGGCACCAAGGTGTTGGTCGAAGGGTTGAAGCGCTACGGCACGCTGCAGGCCGCATTGCAGTATTACGGCGGCGCGCGGAACGATCCGGAGGCGCGCTACACGAAGCGTGTGCTCGCGATGAAGCGTCAGCTCGCCTCTGCGGCGAAAGCTGACGGCGACGCCTGACGACGGCGTTGCGCGTGACCACGCCTGCTCGTGACGATGGCCCCTCGGGGCCATCTTCGCTTTGGCGTCGCGTTGGCGTACAGATCGAATCGGCTCGGATCCGACATGCAGCGCGTCGTCGACGCATGTGCGTGCCATCCGGCAGCAGGCAGCAACCCCAGTTCAGCCGTCCAGCACGCGTTTCAGACGCTGCGCCGCTTCGAGCAGGCGCGCCTGGCCGGTGGTATAGGCGAAGCGAAGATGCCGGCAGGGCAGGTGATCGCCGAAGTCCAGCCCCGGCGTGGTCGCGACGCCCGCCTCCTCGATGAAGCGGCGCGCGAGCGCCTCGCTGTCGTCCGACAGGGCCGAGATGTCGGCGTAGATGTAGAAGGCACCATGGGGCTCTGCCGCGACGCGGAACCCGAGCGCCTGCAAGGCCGGCAGCAAGGTGGCGCGGCGCTCGGCGAACTCGTGCCGTCGGGCCTCGAGAATGTCGAGCGTTGCGGGTTGGAAGGCCGCCAATGCCGCATGTTGGGCCGGCGTGGACGCCGCGATGAAGAAATGCTGCGCCAGCTTTTCGATCTCGCGCACATGGCTTTCCGGCGCGACCAGCCAACCGAGACGCCACCCGGTCATGCCGAAATACTTGGAGAAGCTGTTCACGACGAAGACGTCGTCCATCCGGGTGAGGACCGTACTGGACTCGACGCCATAGGTGAGACCCTGATAGATCTCGTCGACGATCATCGTGCCGCCGCGTGCGGTCACGGCCTCGCGCAGGCCCGCGAGTTCCTCGGCGTCGAGCAACGTGCCGGTCGGGTTGGACGGTGTCGCGACCATCAGGCCGCAGGTCCTGGTCGTCCATGCCTGTGCGACCTGGGCCGGCGTCGGCTGGAAGCGGGTGTCCGCATCGACCGGGATCGCGCGCGCGACACCCTCGAAGGCGCGCACCAGCTGGCGATTGCACGGATAGCTGGGGTCGGGCATCAGCCACTCGTCGCCGGGGTCGGTGCTCGCCGCGAGCGCCAGCATCAGCGCGCCGGAAGCGCCCGGCGTCACCGCGATCCGTTCGGGCGGCACGGCGGCGCCGAAACGATCGTGATAGAAACGTGCGATTGCCTCGCGCAGGCGCGGCAGGCCCAGCGCGCCGGTGTAATGGACATCGCCACCGGCGATGAAGTGATTTGCCGCCTCGACGATCGGCTGCGGGGTCGGGAAGTCCGGTTCGCCGACCTCCATGTGAATGATGTCGCGTCCGTCGGCTTCGAGCTCGCGCGCACGGCGCAGCAGTTCCATCACATGAAAGGGCTGTATGTCCTGGGCTCTGCGGGAGATCTTCATCGTGGGATTATTGCTTCAGATCGGTGGGGGTGAGGGGCGAGGCCGCGGCGGGTGAGCGTGCCGGGTCGGTTCTGCAGCGTCCAGTCTAGCAGCTCCAACGAGCGCCACAGCGGGACGCGTTGTCGACGCACGTCGCGCACCGAGGACAAAAAAAGCGCCGACAGGCGGCGCTTTGGGCTCGGAGGGAGACGGTCTTCAGTCGGTCGTCAGCGCGAGCTCGAACAGTTCGCGCTTGAGCACCAGCTGACGCGGAAGACGATCCTGCAACTTGTCGAACCATTCCTTGTGCAGTTCCAGCTCCGCTCTCCACGCGTTGGCGTCGATCTGGGTCAGCGCCTCGAACTCCTCGCGGGCCACGTCGCTGCCGGTCCAGTCCATGTCGTCGAACTTGGGCATCCAGCCCAGCGCGGTTTCCTTGGCGGCGACCCTGCCCTTGACCCGGTCGACGATCCATTTGAGCACGCGCATGTTCTCGCCGAAGCCCGGCCACATGAACTGACCGTTCTCGTTCATGCGGAACCAGTTCACGCAGAAAATCTTCGGGGTACTCTCGATGACGTGACCCATTCTCAGCCAGTGGTTGAAGTAGTCCCCAATGTGGTATCCGCAGAACGGCAGCATCGCGAACGGATCGCGACGCACTACGCCCTGCGCGCCGAAGGCCGCGGCCGTCGTCTCGGAACCCAGCGTGGCGGCCATGTAGACGCCGAAGTTCCAGTTGAACGCCTGGTACACCAACGGCACGGTGGTTGCGCGGCGGCCGCCGAAGATGAAGGCCGAGATCGGCACGCCGGCGGGGTCTTCCCAGTTCGGGTCGATCGACGGGCATTGGCTTGCCGGCGCGGTGAAGCGCGAGTTCGGGTGCGCAGCATTGCGGCCGGTTTCCTTGGCGATCTCCGGCGTCCAGTCCTTGCCCTGCCAGTCGATCAGGTGGGCCGGCGCTTCCTTGCTCATGCCCTCCCACCACACGTCGCCGTCGTCGGTCAGTGCGACGTTGGTGAAGATGATGTTCTCCTTCAGCGTCGCCATCGCGTTGAAGTTGGTTTGTTCGCTGGTCCCCGGCGCCACGCCGAAGAATCCGGCTTCGGGGTTGATCGCGTAGAACTTGCCGTCCTTGCCGGGCTTGATCCACGCGATGTCGTCGCCGACGGTGGTGATCTTCCAGCCGTCGAAGCTCTTTGGCGGGATCAGCATCGCGAAATTGGTCTTGCCGCAGGCCGACGGGAACGCGGCCGCGACGTAGGTCTTTTCGCCCTCGGGCGATTCGACGCCGAGGATGAGCATGTGCTCGGCCAGCCAGCCCTCGTCGCGTGCCATCGTCGAGGCGATGCGTAGCGCGAAGCATTTCTTGCCGAGCAGCGCGTTGCCGCCGTAACCCGAGCCGTACGACCAGATCTCGCGCGTCTCCGGGTAATGGACTATGTACTTGGTAGTCGGATTGCACGGCCAGCGGCTGTCCTTCTCGCCGGCGGCCAGCGGGGCACCGACCGAATGCACGCAGGGCACGAACTCGCCATCGGTTCCCAGTACCTCGATCGCGCCCCTGCCCATGCGGGTCATCGTGCGCATGTTGGCGACGACATAGGGGCTGTCGGAGATCTCGATGCCTATGTGGGCGATCGGACTGCCCAGCGGCCCCATCGAAAACGGGATCACGTACATTGTGCGGCCGCGCATCGAACCCCTGAACAGACCGTTCAGCGTCTCGCGCATGACCTCGGGGTCTTCCCAGTTGTTGGTCGGGCCGGCGTCGGACTTGTCCCTGGAGCAGATGAAGGTACGGTCCTCGACTCGGGCGACGTCGGACGGGTCCGAGCATGCGAGATAGGAGTTCTTGCGCTTTTCCGGATTCAATTTGACCAACATGCCGGTTTCGACCATCTCGCCGCACAGCCGGTCATATTCTTCCTGCGATCCGTCACACCATACGATCTGTTCGGGTTCGGTCAGGTCTGCGATTTCCGCGACCCATTTCTTCAGCTTTTCGTGGCGGACATAGTCGGGGGCGGCAGCCAGCACGGCCGCGGACACGCGTTGGTTCATTGTGAGGAACTCTCCAGGTTGCAAAAGCGGAACCGGCAGCGAAGATTGCACATTGATGCCATCAGATGCATGCGCGAACCTCGCGACAGGGGAATCACCGACTCCCAAATGGAACACTTGCGGAAACTACTAGGCTTCATTGTATGCGTCGAGAGCCTACTATTATGCCACGGCGCGACCCGAGCCGAAAACCCGCTTGCTGCTTGCGGCAGGATGGGCTTATCCTGCATTTTGAACTGATCTATCACGATATGAAATAGGTTGCGTCAGATCAGCCGATCCGCCGCGTCGGTCGAGCAAGGCCTGACCGGTTTCAAGGCGACGGGTTTCCGAGGACCAGCACTGAAGGACAGGAACAGACAATGGACGAATTGATTCGCGCTGCGGCGCTCGATTATCACCGCTACCCGCGGCCCGGCAAGATTTCGGTGACGCCGACCAAGGTGCTGACCAACCAGCGTGACTTGTCGCTCGCGTATTCGCCGGGTGTGGCGGCCGCCTGCGATGCGATCGTCGCGGATCCGGGCGAGGCGGCAACGCTGACCGCGCGCTCCAACCTGATCGGCGTGGTCACCAACGGCACCGCGGTGCTCGGACTGGGGAACATCGGACCGCTGGCGGCCAAGCCGGTCATGGAAGGCAAGGGCGTGCTGTTCAAGAAGTTCGCCGGAATCGACGTGTTCGACCTCGAGCTCAACGAACCCGACGCGGACAAGCTGATCGACATGATCGCGGCGCTCGAGCCCACCTTCGGCGGCATCAACCTCGAAGACATCAAGGCGCCCGAGTGTTTCTACATCGAGTCGAAACTGCGCGAGCGGATGAAGATACCGGTCTTCCATGACGATCAGCATGGCACTGCCATCGTCGTCGGCGCCGCGGTGCTCAACGGCCTGCACCTGCAGGGCAAGGCGCTCGAAGCGGTCAAGGTCGTGACGTCCGGTGCCGGAGCCGCCGCGCTGGCCTGTCTGGACCTGCTGGTGATGCTCGGCATCCCGGTCGAGAACATCTGGGTGACCGACATCGAGGGCTTGGTCTACGAGGGCCGCACGGTGCTGATGGACCCGATCAAGGCGCGCTACGCGAAGAAGACCGATGCGCGAACGCTGGGCGAAGTCATCGCCGATGCCGACGTGCTGCTCGGCTTGTCCGCCGGCGGGGTGGTCAAGTCCGACATGGTGGCGAAAATGGCCCCGAATCCAATGATCCTGGCGCTGGCCAATCCAACGCCCGAGATCCTTCCAGAGGAAGTCAAGAAGGTCCGGAGCGATGCGATCATCGCGACCGGCCGGTCCGACTACGCGAACCAGGTCAACAACGTGCTGTGCTTCCCGTTCATCTTTCGCGGCGCACTGGACGTGGGTGCAACCACGATCAGCGACGAGATGAAGCTCGCCGCGGTCAAGGCCATCGCCGAACTCGCCCGCGCCGAACAAAGCGACATCGTCGCATCGGCCTATGGTGAAAAGTTGTCCGGCTTCGGCCCGGATTACATCATTCCCCGGCCCTTCGATCCGCGCCTGATCGTGAAGATCGCACCGGCAGTGGCGGAAGCCGGCATGGCCTCCGGCGTCGCGACCCGGCCGATCACCGACTGGGAGGCCTATCGTACCCAGTTGAACAATTTCGTGTGGCAATCCGGCCTGATCATGAAACCGGTGTTCGCTGCCGCACGCAATGCTCCGAAACGCATCATCTTCGCCGAGGGCGAGTCCGAGAAGGTGCTGCACGCGGTCCAGACGGTGATCGACGAAGGCTTGGCGCGTCCGATCCTGATCGGACGTCCCGACGTAGTCGAGAAAAACATCGAGCGTTTCGGGCTCAGGATACAGCCCGAACAGGATTTCGAGCTGGTCAACCCGGATTCCGATCCCCGTTTCAAGGAATTGTGGACCCATTACCATGAGCTGATGGAGCGGCGTGGGGTGTCGGTCGAATACGCGAAAAAGGAAGTGCGCCGCCGCACCACGCTGATCGGCTCGCTGTTGCTCAAGTTCGGCTATGGGGACGGCCTGATATGCGGGACCTATGGCATGCATGCAATCCATCGCGACTTCGTCGAGACCGTGATCGGGCGCAGGCAGGGCGTGAAGACCCTGTACACGCTGAACGTGCTGAACCTGCCCGGACGAACCCTCTTTCTGGCCGACACCTACGTCAATTACGATCCCTCCGCCGAGCAGATCGTCGAGATGACGGTGCTGGCGGCCGCCGAGATGCAGCGTTTCGGGGTGGAGCCGCGGATTGCACTGCTGTCGCATTCGTCGTTCGGGGCAGCCCAGTCGCCGACCGCCGAGAAGATGCGAACAGCCATGCATATTCTTCACACCGAGCATCCCGAACTGCAGGTCGAGGGCGAGATGCACGGCGACGCGGCGATCGATGCAGAGTTGCGCACGCAGATCTTCCCGAACGCGCGCATGCGTGAATCGGCCAACCTGCTGATCTTTCCGACCCTGGATGCGGCCAACATCGCCTTCAACCTGCTGAAGATGGCGGCCGGTGAAGGCATGACGATAGGCCCTATCCTGCTCGGCGCGGCCAAGCCAGTGCACATCCTGACCCCGTCGGCAACCGTGCGCCGGATCATCAACATGACCGCGCTCGCGACGGTGGAAGCCGTCCAGGAAGAGGACGGCGTCGCGAAGTAGGTCACATGCTGCATTGCGTCCGTCGAGTCGCCTGCCCGCATCGGGGACTCGGGCAGGCTATGATTCGGGCATCGGCTTCGATGGCGCAAATGACATGCAGGGCGAAAAGGCGGCGCTGGTTCTGACGGGTGGCGGGGCGCGTGCAGCCTATCAGGTCGGGGTATTGCAGGCGATTCGTGAGATCCGCGGCGCCCGCCCAGGCAACCCGTTTCCGATTCTGTGCGGCACCTCGGCCGGCGGGATCAACGCGGTTGCGCTGGCGGTGTTCTCAGCTGACTTCAATACCGCGGTGCGCAAGCTGGCCTGGATCTGGAGAAACTTCCATGTCGACAAGATATACCGGGCCGATGCGCTCGCGCTGCTGGCCACCGGGGCGCGTTGGGGGGCGGCCCTGACATCCGGCTGGGCGATTCGCCAGACGCCGCGCTCATTGCTGGACAACGCGCCGCTGCGTGAGTTGCTTGCACGGGTGATCGACTTCGACGCGATTGACCGATCGATCGCGTCCGGCGGTCTGCATGCGGTCTCGGTTTCGGCCTCGGGCTACTCCTCGGGCGAGAGTCTGGCCTTTTTCCAGGCGGCACCTGAGGTACCCCCGTGGCAGCGTGCGCAACGCATCGGTGTGCGCACCCGCCTCGGAATCGAGCACCTGCTCGCGACCAGCGCGATACCGTTCGTGTTTCCGGCCGTCAGAATCAATCGCGAGTATTTCGGGGACGGGTCGATGCGCCAGCTTGCGCCGATCAGCCCTGCGATTCATCTCGGAGCGGATCGGGTTCTGGTGATCGGTTCGGGGCGATTAGCTGAAGAGGGCCGTCAGCGCAGCGATGCCTATCCGTCGCCGGCACAGATCGCCGGTCACGCGCTGTCGAGCATCTTTCTCGACAGTCTGGCGGTGGACCTGGAGCGCATGCAACGGATCAACCAGACGCTGTCGGCCTTCACCGCCGCGCAGCGAGAGGCGGCAGGCATGGTGCTGCGCCCCATCGAGACGCTGGTCATCTCGCCGTCGCAGCGACTCGATGCGATCGCGGGTCGGCATCGTGGCGATCTGCCGCGGGCGCTGCGCCTGGTGCTGCGTGGGGTCGGCGCGATGCGCCGCGAAGGCTCGACACTGCTGTCCTATCTGTTGTTCGAACCCGGCTTCACCCGTGCGCTGATGGAACTCGGCTACCAGGATGGGATCGCCAAACGCGACGAGGTCGCGACTTTCCTGCGGGTCTGACCGGCCCGCCGGCTGCGGGTTGGTCGTAGCTGTAACAAGACTTTTCCCGGCCGCCGTCCGCGTGTATCTTTGGCGCTTCCGTCGCCGCCCGATTGGGTGGCGACGAGACTCGGCGCTGCAGGTCTCCCCGCCGACGAAGTCACAACGAATTCAGGATTATTCGAGAAATAACTTGAAAAAGACTTGATATCTGCTTAATTTCGTTAAGAATGTAAACAGATATTTTGAATCGTTCCTGAATCTCGACTTGTGGGTCCGTCCATGAAGCCATTCGTTCTTGTCGCAGTTTGCCTGGGAGTGACGCTTGCGCAATCGGCGATCGCCCAGAACCGGACGGTCACGACGATCACCAGCAGCGGCGTCCACCAAAGGTCTATCGCCGCAGCCAATCCTTCTGCGCTGCACATCGAGTTCGATCGGCACGGTAACCCGGCGCTCGCTTCGGCCGCGTTCGTGGTCGCCAGCCAGAAGACCGGCGACATCATCTCCGAGCGCGCGGCCGATCGGGCGCTTCCGATCGCGTCGATCACCAAGCTGATGACGGCGATGGTCGTCATCGACGCGCGCCAGAATCTGTCCGAAGTGCTCACCGTCACGTCCGCGGACATCGACAAGCTCAAGGGTACTGGATCCCGCATGCCGGTGGGGGCAAGACTGACCCGCGAGGAAATGCTGCATCTGGCGTTGATGTCGTCGGAGAACCGTGCGGCCTCCGCGCTGGCGCGGCACTACCCGGGCGGACGGAAAGCCTTCATCGAGGCGATGAACGTGAAGGCCCGCATGATCGGCATGTGGGATACGCGTTTTGCGGACAGTACCGGCCTCGATCCGCGCAATGTGGCCTCGGCGCATGATCTGGTCAAGCTCGTCTCCGCTGCCTCGACCTATCCGTTGATCAGGGAGTTCTCGACCACCGACGAGCGTTACGTGCGGGTCGGCAAGGGCAGCCTGCGTTACGGGAATTCCAATGGCCTCGTGCGCGAACCGGGCTGGGAGGTCGGCCTGTCCAAGACCGGCTTCATCCGCGAGGCGGGCCGTTGCCTGGTGATGCAGACCTGGATTCGCGGGGAGCCGGTGATCATGGTGCTGCTCAATTCGGAAGGGCGTTACACGCGAACGGCCGATGCGAAGCGGGTCAAGCAGTGGCTTGAGACGAGCGGCGCGCAGCGGGTCGCGTCGCTGCAGAACAACCGCAGCGGTGGCTGACCCGGGTTCTGAGTGCATGCCCGCTCAGCGCGATGCCGGTCTGACGTAACCCAGTGTCCGCGAAATTTCGGCAGCGGTGCTGCGCACCAGGCTCGCCCGGTCCGGGTTGAAACGTTCGGATGGGGTCGACAGCGACAGTCCAGCGATCAGTTGCCCGCTGTCATCGCGAATGCCGGCCGCGATACAGCGTACCCCTGTTTCGACTTCGTCCAGATCGAATGCGACCTCGTGTCGCCTGACCTTGTCGAGTTCCTTCTCGAGCGCACCGAGTTCGGTGATCGACGCCGATGTCGATCCGGGCAGACCGGTGCGACGCGCGTATTCCCTCACCTTGTCGCCACCGTCCTCGGCCAGGAACAGCTTGCCCGAGGCGGTGGTGTGCAGCGGAGCCCGTGCACCGACGATATGCACCACGCGCACAGCCGCGCGTCCGCTCGACGTGCGGTCCACATAGACGATCTCGTCCCTGTCGCGGATACCGAGATTGATGCTCTCGCCAGTCTCGGCATGCAATCTGAGCATGAACGGCATCGCGGTCTCGCGCAGCGATATGCGCGACTTGACCAGGCTGCCGAGCTCGAGGAGGCGGATCCCGAGGCGATAGGTGCCACCGTCACCACGCTCGACGAAGCCGCTTTGCGCCATCGCGCCGAGGATGCGATGGGCGGTGGAGGGGTGAAGCCCGCTTTCGAGCGCGATCTGCTTCAGCGGAGCCGGATCGGGGTGAAGGGCGAGCACATCGAGCAGCTTCATCATGCGCTCGACGACCTGGATCGGATTCTTTGTTTCGGTCGGGGCTGTCACTTTGGTACAGTGGTCAATCATGAATGGGCGAAGTCTACCCGGCCGCTCAGATTTCGCCTAGTGAAATAACGTTGATCCATGCGCACTCGACGGCCGAGGGAGACACCATGCGGGTCGGATTGCTGGTCACATGTCTGGTCGATCTGCTTCGGCCGAGCATCGGGTTCGCCGCACTGCGCTTGCTCGAGGCCGCCGGCTGCGACGTGGTGGTGCCGGCGACGCAGACATGTTGCGGCCAACCGGCTTTCAATGCGGGCGATGCAGCCGCCGCGCGCGCACTCGCCGCCAAGTTGATCGATGAGTTCGAATCTGTCGATCATGTGGTCGTCCCTTCGGGTTCGTGCGCCAGTATGGTGAAGCTGCATTATCCGGCCTTGTTCCGCGACGACCCGGTCCGACTCGAGCGATCACGCGCGCTGGCCGCGCGTACCCATGAACTGGCCGACTTTCTCGTCACGCACTGCGCGCTCGATCGTATGCCCGGAGATTTCGACGGGGTGCTGACCTATCACGACAGTTGTTCGGGATTGCGCGAACTCGGCGTCAAGGCTCAGCCTCGAACGCTGCTGTCGCGCATGCCGGGTGTGCGGATGGTGGAAATGCGGGATTGCGAGGCGTGCTGTGGTTTTGGGGGCACCTTCTCGGTCAAGTTCGCCGACCTGTCGGCGCGGATTACCGAACGCAAGTGCGACGACATTCGCGCCTCGGGCGCGGACGCGGTCGTTCTGGGTGATCTGGGATGCATGCTCGCGATCGAGGGGCGGCTTCGACGTCTCGGGGAGGAACGCATTCGGGTGCTGCATGTGGCGGAAGTGCTCGCCGGAGAGGATCGCTAGCATATGAAATCCCAGGCGATGTTCTTTAAGGCCAGGGTCGGCGAGAAACTCGCGGACAGCCTGCTCCAGCAGAATCTGCGCAAGGCGCGCAGCAAGTTCGTCGATGCGCGCGCGTCGGCAGTTGCCGCCTATGACGGCGATTTCGAAGCGCTTCGCAGTGCCGGCCAGGCGATCCGCGACCGGGTACTGGCCAATCTGGATCTTTGGCTGGAAACCTTCGAACGCAAGGCGTGCGAACGCGGCACCGAGGTGCTGTTTGCGCGCGACGGCGACGAGATCTGCCGCCTGGTGGTCGAGATCGCGCATCGACACGGCGTGACCAAGGTGGTCAAGTCCAAGTCCATGCTGTCGGAGGAGGCGGATCTGAACAAGGCGCTGGTCGCTGCAGGTGTACAGCCGATCGAAACCGACCTGGGCGAGTACATTCAGCAGATCGACGACAATGAACCGCCCTCCCACATTCTGGCCCCCGCCTTTCACAAGTCTCGCGATCAGGTTGCGGATCTGTTCGCGAGACGCCATGGTCGGCCGCGTAACACCGATGTGCCGGCGATGACCCGGGAGGCACGGGAAGTCCTGCGCGAGCACTTCCTCAGCGCGGGGATGGGCATCACGGGCGGGAACTTCCTGATCGCCGAAACCGGTTCGGTCGCACTGGTCACGAACGAGGGCAACGGCCGCATGGTCACCACGCTGCCCAAGGTGCATGTGGTGATCACCGGAATCGAGAAGATCGTGCCGCGGCTAGAGGATCTCGCCACGTTGATGAGGTTGTTGCCGCGTTCAGGGACCGGCCAGGCGATCTCCAACTATGTGTCGGTGTTGACCGGCGTGGCCGGTGTCGACGAGCTCGACGGACCCGAGCATGGCTACGTGATCCTGGTCGACAACGGGCGCGCGGCGTTGGTCGGCAGCGAATTCCAGGACATGCTGCGCTGCATACGCTGTGGCGCGTGTATGAACCATTGTCCGGTCTACCAGACCGTCGGTGGTCATGCCTATGGCTGGGTCTATCCCGGTCCCATGGGCGCGGTGCTGACGCCGCTGTTCACCGGCATCGAGAACGCGCTCGACCTGCCTCATGCAGCGACACTGTGCAATCAGTGCGGTGTGGTCTGCCCGGTCCGTATTCCGCTGCCGGAGTTGTTGCGACGCCTGCGCGAAAAACAGGTCGAACGCGGCCTGCGGCCGCGTGGCGAGCGGATGGCGTTGCGGGTCTGGGCCGCGCTGGCCCGCAGACCCCGTCTGTACCACCTGATGACGCGTCTGGCGGTGCGCTACCTGAACTGGCTGTCCGACGGCGAGGACCGCATCCGTGTGATGGGTGTCGCTCCCGGGTGGACCGCGAACCGCGACTTCCCCGCACCTCAGGGACGCACCTTTCAGGAGTTGTATGCGCAACGACAGCAAAAAGGGAAGAGCGTATGAAAATGCAGGTGGTATTGCTCGAACGTGATTCGGTGAGGGCCGATTTTCGCGCGCCCGCGTTCGAGCACGCATGGCGTGCCTACCCGGTCACCCTGCAGGATCAGGTGATCGAGCGCCTGGCCGGGGCCGACATCGCGATCGTGAACAAGCTCAAGCTCGGCGCGGCAGACATTGCTGCGCTGCCGAAGCTGCGCATGGTCGCGGTCGCGGCGACCGGAGCCGACAATGTCGATCTCGCCGCCTGTCGCGCGCGCGGCATCGTTGTGTCGAACGTGCGAGGCTACGCGGTCAATACCGTGCCGGAGCACGCGCTGATGCTGATGCTGGCGCTGCGACGACGGGTGTTCGAGTACACGCGCGATGTGCGCGACGGCCTGTGGGCCAGATCGCAGACCTTCTGCCTGTTCGGACACCCGGTCGCCGATCTGCATGGTGCGACGCTGGGAATCATCGGCAGGGGCGACCTCGGGCGTGGGCTGGCGCGCCTTGCCGAGGCCCTCGGCATGCGTGTGCTGTTCGCCGAACACAAGGGGCAAGCGACCGTGCGGGATGGCTACACCGCTTTCGACGAAGTCCTGCGCGAGGCGGACGTAATCTCGATGCACTGTCCGCTGACCGATGCCACGCGCGGCATGATCGGCGAGGCCGAGATGCGGCGGATGAAACCGGACGCGATCCTGATCAATACGGCCCGCGGCGGACTGATCGACGAGTCTGCGCTGGCCGCAGCGCTGCAGGAGCGAATCATCGGCGGCGCGGGCATCGATGTGCTGTCGGTCGAACCACCCCGCGACGGTAATCCGCTGCTCGCACCGGACATTCCGAATCTGATCCTGACGCCGCACATGGCGTGGGCGTCCGCGGGGTCGATGCAGGCGCTTGCCGACCAGGCGATAGACAATATCGAGGCCTTCGTGGCCGGCCAGCCGCGCAACCGGCTGGCCTGAGGAGGCCCCGCGAATGAACCCGGCATTCGGCTTAGCAGGCCTGAAAGGCGGCGAAAGGAGGCATCGCGAACAAGGCCGCCCGCGGATCGGGACCTTCCGGAGGAGGCGTTGACATGCCCGATGCTGCCGAACGCCGCGCCGCGCGGGATGCCATTCTGGGGCGTCTGCGCACCGCACTGGGTCGTGATCCGTCCAATCGCGAAGCCGGTCTGGCCGACGTGCGGCGGGCCTTGACCGACGATCGACTGCCGGACCGTCCGCCAGCGCCCGCCGATCTGGTCGCGCGCTTCCGCCGCGAGGCGCAGTGCATGTCGAGCACGGTGGCCGAGATCGCGTCGATGCGGGATCTGCCGGCGGCTGTCGCAGCCTATCTGGAGTCACTCGGCCTGCCGACGCAGGGCGTGGTGTGGCCGAGTCTGGCTCATCTGGATTGGCGGCGGGCCGGACTGGACCTGCAGCCCCGGGCCGCCGGTGACGGCGATCTGGTCGGCGTGACCGGCTGTTTCTGCGCCATCGCCGAGACTGGCACCGTGATGAGCTGTTCGGCACCCGACGAACCGGCGGCCACCAGCCTGCTGCCGGAGACGCATGTCGTCGCGGTGCCGATGTCCAGGATCGTGTTCGGCATGGAGGAAGCCTGGACATTGCTTCGCCAGAACCATGGCGATATCTTGCCGCGCGCGGTGAATCTGATCTCCGGTCTGTCGCGGACCGGCGACATCGAGATGACGATCGTGCTTGGCGCGCATGGGCCTTATCGGGTTCATATCCTGCTTGTTGCCGACGCGTGACGGGCGGTCAGCTCAGGCGTCGGTCGGTACAGACGGATCACCGACATTCTCTCCGTGATTCTGCGGATGTGGCAGGATGACGCGTTTCGCTAGAATCGCGCTGTTCAAGAACAAACAGTCACGAATGGTCCGAGTGGATCTGGCCTTCCCGTCGACCGATAGTGCGAGTGAGGCGCCCCGGCCCTGGCCTCGAATTCGGAATGAATAGCATATGAGCCTTGCCCTGATCGTGATGCTGCCCTTTCTGGGGGCGGTGCTGCCCGCACTGATGATTCGTGCCGGTCGTAACGCATGCGCGATTGCGACCGGTTCGGTCACGCTGCTGGCGCTGGCCTTGTTGTTCGGTCATGCACCGAAGATCCTGGCGGGCGAGATCCTGTGGGTTGGCTGGAACTGGTTGCCGTCGCTCGGGCTCAATGTCCATTTCTTCCTGGACGGGCTCGGCTTTCTGTTCGCTACGCTGATTCTCGGCATCGGCCTGCTGATCATCATCTACGCCCGGTTCTACCTTGCCAAGGAAGATCCGATGGGCAATTTCTACACCTATCTGTTGCTCTTCCAGGGCGCGATGGTCGGGATCGTGCTGTCGGACAATGTGCTGCTGCTGCTGATCTTCTGGGAATTGACCAGCCTGTCGTCTTTCCTGTTGATCGGTTTCTGGCGGCATTTGCCGGAGGGTCGGCAGGGTGCGCGCATGGCGCTCGTGGTCACCGGCGGCGGAGGCCTGTCGCTGATCGCAGGCATGCTGATTCTCGGGAACATCGCCGGTTCCTACGATCTGACCGTGATACTGCTCAGTGCGGATGTGATCCAGGCCTCCCCGCTGTACCTGCCTGCACTGCTACTGATCCTGGGCGGGTGCTTCGCGAAGAGCGCGCAGTTTCCGTTCCACTTCTGGCTGCCGCACGCGATGGCGGCGCCGACCCCGGTGTCCGCCTATCTGCACTCGGCCACGATGGTCAAGGCGGGGATCTTCCTGATGGCGCGGCTGTGGCCGGTGCTGGCCGGCACCGACGCCTGGTTCTACATGGTGGCGACCACCGGCCTGGTCACGATGGTGCTCGCCGCCGGCATCGCGTTGTTCAAGGATGACCTGAAAGGTCTGCTCGCGTTCTCGACCGTGAGCCATCTGGGCCTGGTGACGATGCTGCTCGGCTTCGGCACGCCGATGGCGGCGGTGGCGGCGGTGTTCCACATCATCAATCATGCGACCTTCAAGGCGGCGCTGTTCATGAACGCCGGCATCATCGACCACGAGACCGGTACGCGCGACATCCGGCGTCTGGGCGGACTGATGTTACTGATGCCGATCACCGCAACGCTGGCAATGGTGGCCGCGGCCTCGATGGCCGGCGTGGTTCCGCTCAACGGTTTCCTGTCCAAGGAGATGATGCTCGAGGAGGCGGCCCACACCGCGTGGGCGGGTCAGGGCTGGTTGATCCCGCTGTTCGCGACCGTGGGTGCGGTATTCTCGGTGGCCTACTCCTTCCGCTATATCGCGCATGTGTTTCTCGGTGCGCCGCGTACCGACTATCCGCGCACCCCGCATGACCCGCCCGCAGGCATGTGGCTGCCACCGGCCCTGCTGGTCGGGCTGGTGGTCGCGATCGGCCTGTTCCCGGAGGCGATGGTCGGCGCGCTGGTACGGGCCACGTCGCGCGCGGTCATCGGTGGGCCGCCGCCCGAGTTCCATCTGTCCCTGTGGCATGGTTTCACGCCGGCCCTGTTCATGTCGGTGATCGCCTTGGTGGCAGGGCTGTTCGCGCTATCGCGCTATCGGCGGATCCGCGCCCGCTGGGAGGCGGGTCCGCATCCGGACGCGAAGACGATGTTCGATCGCGTAATGGCCGGCGTCGTCGGTGCGAGCCGCGGCTTTACGCATGGACTGCACAACGGTTCGCTGCAGCGCTATGTCGCGGTGATGCTGTCGGCGATCGTCGTGCTGGGGGCGGCGGCCTTCTTCGGCTCGTCGCACCTGCCGGGAGCGCGCGAACTCCAGGCCGCGCCGGCGGCGCTGTGGGTTGCATGGCTGCTGCTGGTGTCGGCCTGTCTGGGGGCGGTGCTGCTGCATCGCCAGCGCCTGCTGGCGGTGTTGGTGGTCGGCGTCGTCGGTCTGATCGTGTCGGTCGGCTTCGTCTATCTGTCGGCCCCCGATCTGGCCATGACCCAGATCTCGGTCGAGGTCGGCACGGTGATCCTGATCCTGCTTGCGCTGTATTTCCTGCCCAAGGAGACGCCCCGCGAGAGCGGCCGCGGCCGCCACTGGCGCGATGCGGTACTGGCGACGCTGGTCGGCGTCGGCGTCGGCGGACTGAGCTGGGCGATGATGACCCGCGACTTCGAGACCCTGTCCGGGTTCTACCTGAAACAGTCGGTGCCGGGCGGTGGCGGGACCAACGTGGTGAACGTGATTCTGGTGGATTTCCGTGGCTTCGATACCTTCGGAGAGATCATCGTGCTCGGTGTGGCCGCCCTGGCGATCTTCGCGCTGCTCGACGGTGCGGTGCGCGGCAACGCCGGACGGCGCCTCAGCGCGTGGCGCCCGGATTTTGCGGTGTCGGCCGATCGTCACCCGATGATGATGGTGATTGCGACACGCGTGATGCTGCCGCTCGCGTTGATCGTCGCGGCCTACATCTTCCTGCGCGGTCACAACATGCCGGGCGGTGGGTTCATTGCCGGCCTGGTCGTGTCGATCGCGCTGATCATGCAGTACATGGCGAGCGGTTTCGGCTGGGCCGCGCAGCGCATGAGGATCGATTACCACGCGATGATCGGTGCCGGCGTGCTGATCGCGGCAGCGACCGGCATCTTTTCGATGTCGCTCGGCTATCCCTTTCTGACCAGTGCCTTCGATCACTTCCATCTGCCGATCGTCGGTGAGTTCGAACTGGCCAGTGCGATGGCTTTCGATACCGGCGTCTTTCTCGCGGTGGTCGGCGCAGTGATGCTCGCGCTCGCGAACCTGTCGCGTCTCGGCCGGCGTGTCGGTCTGGCGCCGGTAAACGAGGCGCCGATGGACATGGACCCATCGATCGGGCGTCGCGCCCGCAACAGGAACGAGGGAAGCTCGAAATGAACCGACGCTCACGCGCACGCTGCACGACGCCCGCCGGGGAGGTCTAGGACATGGAGTTCATCGTCGCCAGTGCGATCGGTGTGATGATGGCCACCGGCGTGTATCTGCTCTTGCGCGCACGCACGTTTCCGGTGGTCCTGGGCTTGTCGCTGATGACTTATGCGGTCAACCTGTTCCTGTTCGTCACCGGTCGTCTGGCGGTGAATCTGCCGCCGGTGATCAGGGATGGTGCCACCGCTTATGCCGATCCGTTGCCGCAGGCGCTGGTGCTGACCGCGATCGTGATCTCCTTCGGCATGACCGCGGTGATCGTCGTGATGGCCTTGCGCGCCTACCTGGAATCCGGGTCGGACCATGTGGATCTCGGCGATGGGGGGCCTGGCAAGTCGTCCGCAGGCGGGCAGACCCGGGAGTCGGCATGAATCACTGGCTGATCCTGCCGATTCTGGTGCCGGCACTGATCGCGCCGCTGATCGCACTGGCGATGCGCTACGACATCGTGCTTGCGCGCATCTTCTCGGTGGCGTCCTCGGTGCTGCTGCTGATGCTGTCCCTGATCCTGCTGCCAATGGCCGGGGACGGGACGATCCTGACCTATTCGCTCGGAAACTGGGCGGCACCCTTCGGCATCGTGCTGGTGCTCGACCGCCTGTCGGCGATGCTGCTGGTGCTGACCTCGGTACTGGGGCTGCTGGTGCTGCTGTACTCGTTGAATGGCTGGGACAAGCGCGGACGCCATTTCCACTCCATCTACCAGTTTCAGTTGATGGGCATCAACGGCGCCTTTCTGACCGGTGATTTCTTCAACCTGTTCGTGTTCTTCGAGGTGTTGCTGATCGCCTCGTACGGGCTGATGGTGCACGGCGGTGGCGCCGCCAGGGTGCGGGCGGGCGTGCAGTACGTGATCGTGAATCTGGTCGGCTCGTCGCTGTTCCTGATCGCGGTCGGTCTGATCTACAGCGTCACCGGAACCTTGAACATGGCCGACCTGGCCTCGCTGGTGGGGCAGGTGCCTCCGGGAGACCAGGCCTTGCTCCGCACCGGAGCCTTGCTGTTGCTGCTGGTGTTCGGGATCAAGGCGGCCCTGGTGCCGGTGCATTTCTGGTTGCCGGGTACCTATGCGAATGCGCCGGCGCCGGTGGCCGCGCTTTTCGCGATCATGACCAAGGTCGGCGCCTATTCCATTATCCGCATGTACACCCTCGCATTCGGCGACGCGGCGGGCGAGCTCGCGTGGTTGGCGGCGCCGTGGCTGATGCCGGCGGCGCTGGTCACGCTGGTGGTGGGCATGGTCGGCGTGCTGGCGTCGCGCGCGCTCGGACAGATGGTCAGTTTCGCGGTGATCGGTTCGATGGGTACCTTGCTGATCGCGGTCGCCTTGTTCACCCCGCCTGCGATGTCTGCCGCGCTGTACTACCTGCTGCATTCCACGCTCGCCGCGGCGGCGTTGTTCCTGATCGTCGGCTTGATCGCAGAGCGCCGCGCCGATCAGGGCGACGCGATCGTCGTGGCCCCGCGCTTCGTCCAGGACGGGCTTCTGGCGAGTCTGTTCTTTCTCGGTGCGATTGCGATGACCGGCTTGCCGCCGCTGTCCGGTTTCGTCGGGAAGCTGCTGATTCTCGACGGCGCCCGCGATGCACCGGTGGCGGTGTGGGTCTGGGCGAGCATCCTGATCACATCGCTGCTGGCCATCATCGGTTTTGCCCGTGCCGGCAGTACCATCTTCTGGAAGAGTGCGTCGGTCGAGGGCATGCTCAGGGTCAGGCGCTTGACGGCGTCCGTGCTGCCGCTGGTTTCGATCGGATTTCTGCTGGGCGGTAGCATCGCGCTGACCGTCTTCGCAGGACCGGTCACCGGCTATCTGGACGCGACCGCGCTACAGTTGTTCGCTCCGTCGAACTATATCGAGGCCGTGCTCGGGCCGGGCTGGAGGGATTGATCGTGGCTGCAAGCAAGGATGACCGGACTTTCATGCAGCGCTGGCTGCCACACCCGCTGCTGTCGGTGGTGCTGGTGGCGGTCTGGATGTTGTTGCTCAACAATTTCACGATGGGAGGGCTGGTGATAGGCGGTGTGCTCGGGATCGTGATCCCGATCATCACCAGTAGCTTCTGGCCTGGCCGCCCGCCGATCCGCGCTTATGGGCGAGCGTTTGCGTTCATGCTGTTGGTCGCGCGTGATGTGGTGGTCGCCAACATCCATGTGGCGCGCCTGATCCTGTTCAAGCCCCCCGTCCAGTTGCGCTCGCGCTGGGTGACCGTGCCGCTGGAACTGACCTCACCCGAGGCGATCACGGTGCTCGCCGGGACCATCACGATGACGCCTGGAACGGTCAGCAGCGATCTCTCGGCCGACGGCCGAAGCCTGCTGGTGCACTGCCTGGACGCGCCCGATGCGGAAGCCGCAGTGCTCGAAATGAAGACCCGTTACGAGGCCCGTCTCCGGAGGATTTTTCCATGATCGAGTACGCACTCGTTTTTGGCTATTTCGCGGTGTCGCTGGCCTTGCTGTTCAATCTGTGGCGGCTCGTGCTCGGACCGACCCTGATGGATCGGGTTCTGGCGGTCGACACCATGGTTATCAACGTGATTGCGCTCGTGATTCTGTATGGTATTCAGCAGCGAACGACGATCTATTTCGAGGCCGCATTGCTGCTTGCGATGTTCGGTTTCATATCGACCGTCGCCTATTGCCGCTTCGTGTTGCGCGGCGACATCATCGAGTGAGCACGCCATGAACTTCCTGTTCGAACTGATCGTTTCGTCGCTGATCGTGCTCGGTGCCATCTTTGCGCTGGTCGGCTCACTCGGCCTGGTGAAGCTGCCCGATCTGATGACCCGGCTGCATGCGCCGACCAAGGCGACCACGCTCGGCGTGGGCGGCGCGCTGGGTGCGTCGATGCTTTACTTCCTGTGGGGTGAGGGCACACTGTCCATCCATGAGGTGCTGATCAGCATCTTCCTGTTCATGACCGCACCGATCACCGCGCACTTCATCGCCAAGGCGCACCTGCACCTGAACCTGGGCCTTGTGCGGAACCTGCCGCCGACCGGACGGGAAGGCGGATGGAGTACCTTCGAAGTCGCACCCGAACCTGATTCCGGCGACGACGATTCGGTCGAGCGACCGCGCGGCTGATTTTTTTGGTGAAGCATGACTGACTGGAATCGTGATGGTTGAGAAGTCCGAACCCAAGGACAAGGATGAGGCGCACAGCAGTGCATCGGCCGGCGGCCGACGCAAGCTCGGAGTGAGCCGGCCCACGGCCGACGCGCCCCTGCGCACCGATCGACGCGGTGTGCGCACCCGCTTCAAACCGGAAGGACTGAAACCGCCTCGTCGTGCGCCGGCTGAATCGTCCGGCGAGGAAAGCGCGAAGGCAGGCCTCGCGTCAGACGGCGATCGTCGTTCGCAAACCCGTGTGGAGGGCGGCGCCCCGGCCGAGCGCGGCGCAAGATCCAAGAGAAGCGCCGGAACCGAACGCAGCACGCGGAGCGAACGCGACAGGCGCCCCAGTCCCTCTGTCCCGGGTGCGGGCCGCGTCCGCAGCGAAGGCGTGCGACGCGCGCAATCCGACAGCGAGCGTGGCGCGCGCAATCAGGACCCGCGCCGCGCCAGCACTGAGCGCGGGTCGCCTGACGTGACACCACGTACCAACCAGGCCGAAGGCGTTCGTCTGTCCAAGGTCATGGCCGAACGCGGTCTGTGCTCTCGGCGCGAGGCGGATGCGATCATTGAGCGAGGCTGGGTGTTCGTGAATGGAACGAGGGTCTGCGAACTTGGCATACGCATCGATCCCGCTGCGGACATCGAACTCGCACCCGAGGCCGAAAAGCGGCAGGCGCAACAGGTCACGATGCTGCTGCACAAGCCGGTCGGCTATGTATCGGGCCAGCCTGAACCGGGTTACGAGCCGGCCGTTGCACTGATTGGCGCCGACAACCAGTTCGACCGTGATACCGCAGCCCCTTTCCACCCATCTCAGCTGCGCGGACTGGCGCCGGCCGGGCGGCTGGACATCGATTCGACCGGTCTGCTGGTGCTGACCCAGAATGGCCGCATTGCCCGTCAGCTGATCGGTGACGACTCTAAGGTGGAGAAGGAATACATCGTCCGGGTCGAGGGGGGGCTGGACGATCGCGATCTCGCAAGGCTCAACCATGGTCTGGAACTCGACGGGCGCAAGCTACGCCCCGCCAAGGTCGAATGGCTCAACGACGATCAGCTCCGCTTCGTGCTTCGCGAGGGGCGCAAGCGGCAGATCAGGCGGATGTGCGAACTGGTCGGCCTGCGGGTGGTCGGACTCAAGCGTGTCAGGATCGGAAACGTCCGCCTCGGAGACCTCCCGCTCGGCCACTGGCGCTTACTGCGTCCGGATGAACGGTTCTGAGCCCGCACCCGACCTGTTGCCAATCCGGCGAACTTTCAGCGGGCGCGGCGCGGTGGCTTACCCCGCCTTGCCCTTCGCCCGATTTCTCCCAGGCAGCATGGTATCGACGATGCCGGATTCCTCGGTGAAATGCCCTTCCAGCGGACATGCCCGACCCGGCGGGCAATCGTGTTCGCGTGCGCATTCAGACTGCGTTTCATCGAGAAGAACCATCTCGCGTACAGCTTCGCAACGCCCGACCGGGGAATCGAAAAAGCACATGACACTCTCCACGGTTGCAACATCTTTCCACTCTGTTCAAGTCTAGGCTTTTGCGCCGGGTTTGCTGCGCTCGAGCCCATGTCGTTGACAAATCTCAACAAAAGTCGGGGCCACCATTGATGTTTTCCCTATTGAATGCCCTGCATCTGATCGGGCAGACTAAGAGGCTCGCCCAAGCAGCCAGCGAATGATCCCCCGGGAACCGTTGCACTGATGGACCGGTCGCACGTGTCGCTGACAGGTCCTCGGGCGTTGATTGATGCGCTGGTCGGCGTTCAGATTGGGAGGAAAACGGATGCGAACTTCAGATCGCCGGCGGAGTGACCGATGCTGACTGCGGTATTCGCCATCGCGTTCACGGCCTTTCTCGCACCGCTGCTGTCCAGACGGCTCGACGACAGGGCCGGCTGGTTTCTGGCCATTCCGCCGCTGCTCGCTTTTGCATGGTTCGTGTCCTGCATTCCCGTCATCGCGCGCGGCGAGGTCGTCGTCGAGAGTCTCGCGTGGGCGCCGGCTCTGGGCGTCGAAGTCGCGATGCGCCTGGACGGCCTGTCGCTGCTGTTTGCGCTGCTGATCACCGGGATCGGTGCGCTGATCGTCCTGTACGCGGGCGCCTACCTGTCCGACCATCATCATCTGGGGCGTTTCTACGCCTATCTGCTGCTGTTCATGATGGCGATGCTGGGTCTGGTGCTGGCCGATGACATGATCGCGATGTTCGTTTTCTGGGAACTGACCAGCGTCGCGTCCTTTCTGCTGATCAGTTTCCAGCACGAAAAATCGGTCTCGCGCAGGGCTGCGCTGCAGGCATTGCTGATCACCGGCGGTGGCGGGCTGGCGCTGCTGGCCGGGCTGGTGCTGCTCGGTATCGCGGGCGAGGGGTGGCGCTTCTCCGAAATCGATATCGGCGCGGTCGAGGCCAGTACCTTGTACTACGGCATCATGGTGCTGGTACTGATCGGCTGTTTCACGAAGTCGGCGCAGGTACCCTTCCACCTGTGGCTCCCCAATGCAATGAATGCGCCGACGCCGGTGTCGGCCTATCTGCACTCGGCCACCATGGTCAAGGCCGGCATCTATCTGCTGGCGCGCCTGAACCCGGTGATGGGTGGCGAGATGGGCTGGAGCACGACGCTCGTCGTGTTCGGCGCGACCACCGCGATCGTCGGAGCGGTGCTCGCGATCCGGCAGACCGACCTGAAGCGCCTGCTCGCCTACACCACGGTGACCGTGCTCGGACAGTTGACGATGCTGATCGGCACCAACACGACCTACGGTCTGCAGGCATTCGTGCTTTACCTGCTGGCCCATTCGCTGTATAAGGGCGCGCTGTTCATGGCGGTGGGCGCGGTCGATCATTCCACCGGCACCCGCGAACTGTCGCGCCTGGGTGGCTTGATCAAGGCGATGCCGCTGACCGGCGCCGCGGTGGCCCTGGCAGCGTTCTCGAATGCAGGACTGCCGCCGTTCTTCGGCTTCATCGCGAAGGAGTTCGCCTATGCCGGTCTGATCCAGATGGGGATGACCGGGTGGGTGGTGACGGTTGCGATGATCGTCACCAACGCGCTGTTGCTCGCCGCGGCGGGCCTGATCTTCATCCGGACCTTCCTCGGCCCGCAGGGGCATTACCCGCGCGAACCCCATGAGGTGTCGGTGCCGATGTGGCTCGGTCCGATGTTGCTCGCGATCGGTGGGTTCCTGCTGGGCGCGTGGAACCACTGGCCCGAAACCTGGCTGGTCAATGCCGCGGTACAGGCGGTGTCCCGTGGCGACGTCGACGTGAGGCTGTATCTGTGGGGCGGCGTGACCCCGGCGCTCATCACCAGCCTGATCACGGTTGCCCTGGGCGTGGTGTTCTATCGCTTCCGCCATCAGGTTCGTCTGCACATCGCGCGCTGGCGCGTGTTCTGGGGCGTCAGCGGTGACCTGATCTGGGATCGCTTCCTGAAACGGGTGTTCGAACTGGCCGCGCTGACCGCAAGTGGCTTTCAGCACGGATCGCTGCGCCTGCACCTGACGCTGTTGAGCCTGGTGCTGAGTTCGGTCGTGTTCGTGTCGCTTGCGGTCGGCGGCAGCGCGCTGTTTGCACGCGGAGAGTACGCGTCGCTGAATGTTGCAGCGGTGATGGGCAGCTTGCTGGCGCTGGCCGGTGCCAGCGCGGCAGCGGTGATGCGGGGAAGGCTGGCCCTGGTCGCATCGCTGGGCGCGAGCGGGCTTGGACTGGCGCTGTTCTTTCTGGCAGCGAATGCGCCGGACGTGGCCACCACGCAATTGATGGTGGAGACGCTGACCGTGGTGTTTCTCGCCTACGTACTGCGCAGCCTGCCGGCGATCCCCCGGGTGGCGGAGGAGGCTGCCGGTTCGCGCGTCGCGCACGTGCTGATCTCGGTGCTGTTCGGCGTCGCGGTGGCGGTTGCATTGCTCGTGGCGGTCAATGTGCCGCTGGCCGGGAACATCGCCGACTGGTACGTCCAGAACAGCTACCCGGGCGGAAAGGGCGGCAATGTGGTCAACGTGATTCTGGTTGACTTCCGGGCCTTCGACACGCTGGGCGAGATCGTCGTGGTCGCTCTCGCCGCGCTGGCGGCCGCGACGCTGCTCGGTGGCGGGCAGCTGACCGAAATGACCCGCAAGGGCGAGCCCGAGTTCGATTCGGTGATGTTGCGCCAGGCGGTGCGGCCGTTGGCCGGCCTGCTGGTGCTGGTGTCGCTGGTACTGCTGTGGCGCGGGCACAATCTGCCGGGCGGCGGGTTCATCGGGGGTCTGGTCGCGGCGGTCGGCTTCATCCTGGTGGTCGTGACCTTTGGCAACTATCAGGCCCGCGCGCTGATGTGGGTGCGTCCGACGCTGCTGGTCGGGGTCGGCTTGGCGTGCGCGGTCGGTGCAGGTTTCATCGGCCTGCTCGCGGGGTACGATTTTCTGAAGGGCTTGTGGATCTTCCCGCTCGGATTGCCGCTCGGCACGCCGCTGCTGTTCGATATCGGCGTGTTCCTGACCGTGTTCGGTTCGGTGATGCACATGATGCAGCGACTCGCCGGGCGATCGGCATGACGATCCGCCCGACTCCGATTTTCGCGATGCCCTCGCGGGCACGCACTGGGGAGCAATGACATGGAGTGGCTTGCCGCCCTGACCGTCGGCGGATTGGCCGGAATCGGAATGTGGTTGCTGCTCGACCGCAATCTGGTCCGGGTCGTCCTCGGCGTGGCGATCCTCGGCAACGCGATCAACCTCGGGGTGCTGACCTCGGGCCGCTTCGCGGGCAGCGACGCGGCCTTCGTGACCGCCACCACGGTGCCGCCCGACCCGGCCAATCCGCTGCCGCAGGCCCTGGTGCTCACGGCGATCGTGATCGGCTTCGGGCTGTTTACGTTCGCGCTGGCAGTGCTGAAAAGCGTGCGCGAGAGCCATGGCATCACCACCACCGACCGGGTGACCGAGGTCACCGAGGAGGCCGCGCCCGATGTCGAGGAGGTCGGCCTGCAGGTGCATCAGGACGACGCCGACATGCATCACGAAGCCGAGGCGCCACGATGAGCACACTGGTCGTCGCGCCGGTTCTGATTCCGCTGGTCACGATGCTCGTGGGTGTGATGCTGAGGCCCTACCATCAGCAGGTGAAGGTGGTCAGCGTGATCGGCGCCGTCCTGTTGTTGCTGGTCGGGATCCGGTTGGTCGTGCTTGCCGACCAGGACGTCGTGCTTGCGGCGCAACTGGGCGGCTGGGAGGCGCCTTATGGCATCTCGGTGGTCATCGACCGGTTGTCGGCCGCAATGGTCGCGATCACCGGCGTGATCGGACTCGCGACCATCCTTTACGGCATGGTGCGCGAGGGAAATCCGGATGTGCTGCGCAATTTCCACGTCTTCGTCCATGGTCTGCTCGCTGGGGTCTGCGGTGCGTTCATCACCGCCGACGTGTTCAACCTCTATGTGTGGTTCGAGGTATTGCTGATCGGCTCCTTCGCGCTGATCGCATTGGGCGGCGGAAAGCGGCGTCTGGCCGGCACGATGACATATCTGGTGCTGAACCTGCTCGCGACGCTGGTGTTCCTGCTCGCGGCCGGCCTCGTATACAGCGCTACCGGAACGCTGAACATGGGCGAGCTCGGACTGATCTTCCGTGGCGGCGAGGCCCCGCCGGCCGCTTCGCTGGCGGTGGTGATGATGCTGCTGTCGTTCGCGATCAAGGCGGCGCTGTTCCCGGTGTTCGGCTGGCTGCCGGCCTCGTATCATGTCGCGTGGACGCCGGTCTCGGCGCTGTTCGCCGGCCTGCTGACCAAGGTCGGCGTGTATGCGATGATCCGGCTGGTCACGCTGATGTGGCCGGAGTACGACGTGGTGCACGAAGTGCTGCTGTGGTTGGCCTGTGCGACCATGCTGGTCGGGGTGCTCGGCGCGGCGGCGCAAAACGAGATACGGCGCATCCTGTCCTTTCACATCGTCAGTCAGGTCGGCTACATGATCCTGGGTCTGGCGCTCGCCAGTCCGCTTGCGATCGCCGGTGCGGTGTTCTACCTGATCCACCACATTGTGGTGAAGGCCAATCTGTTCTTCATCGCCGGCATTGCGGCACGGTTGACCGGCTCCGAGCGCCTGAAGGCGATGGGCGGCCTCTATGCGAAGACCCCATGGCTGGCGATCCTGTTCGCTATCCCGGCGCTGTCGCTCGCGGGCATTCCACCGCTGTCCGGTTTCTGGGCGAAGTTCGTGCTGGTCAAGGCCAGCCTGGCCGACGGCTTCTGGTGGGCGGCCGGCGTCGCTTTGCTGACCGGCATCTTCACGCTGCTGTCGATGAGCAAGATCTGGAACGAGACTTTCCTCAAGGCCCATCCCCGAGGCGAGCAGGCGATCCGCGACGACGGGGGATTGCACTGGGGCTGGTGGTCGGCGGCCGGGCTTGCCGCGCTGACCGTGCTGATCGGTCTGGGTGTCGGGCCGGTCATGGATTACGCGGTCGCTGCGGCTGGGCAGCTGGCCGAACCTGTGACCTATTTTGAAGCGATCACGCATTCGGGAGGCAGATGACATGCTGGGAGTGCACATCCTGATCGCAGTCGGCATCGCGGCATTCGCGAATGCACTCGACCCGCTCGGCATCGTCGGCGCCTTCTTGCTGGTCTATCTGGTCCTGCGCCTGGGTGCGCGCCTGATCCGGACCGGGCAATATCTGCGGCGCCTGGAACTCGGCATCGCTTTCGCGTTCTGGTTCGCGCTGGAAATCGTCAGGGCGAGCATCGACGTCGCGCGTCTGGTCGTCGCGCGCAAGGTCTCTCCGTCTCCGGCGATCATCAAGATGAGACTGGAAGACCCGCGCGCGGGCGCGGCGACGCTGATCGGCCTGCTGCTGACGCTCACTCCGGGCACGATGGCGCTCGAGTACGTGCCCGAGTCGGGCGAACTCTACATCCATGCGCTCGACGCCGAGTCGGCCGACAGGGTGGAAGGCGGCATCCGCGAACTGGAACGGCGGCTGCTCGACTGGATGCATCCCGAGCGGCTCGAAGTGGCAGCGGGCGAGGAGGAAAGGCGATGAAGCGTTTCGGAAGTCGGGTCGAGCGCTCTGCGGGGCCGGTACTGCGGGAGCTCGGACGATGACGATCGAGATGGTCGGCGCTTTCTGGGTGGTGCCACTGGTGGCGCTGATGCTGGTTGTCAGCGCGATCATCATCCTGGTGCGTCTCGTCCGCGGACCGACCGGACCCGATCGGGTGGTCGCGATCGATGCGCTGACGCTGCTGGGCGTGGCCGCGGTCGCGCTCGGGGCGACGATCAGCGGTCAGATCGTGTTTCTTGACGTTGCGGTGGTGTTGTCGCTGGTGGCCTTTCTCGGAACCGTGGCCTTCGCACCGCTGTTCCGCAAGACCGAACAGAATCGTCGCGAGCGGGCCGGTCTGGACAGCGAAGAGGAGGAGCGATCATGAACGGATCCCTGTTGCCATGGGTGGCCTCGGCGCTGGTGCTGGCCGGAGGGGTGTTCTGCCTGCTCGGTGCGATCGGGGTACTGCGCCTGCCCGATTGCTACAGCCGCATGCATGCTGCGAGCAAGGCCGGCGCCCTCGGCGCCGCGCTGGTGCTGGCCGGCGTGGCCGCGGCGAGTTCCGGCGCGGCGGCGATGGAGGCGCTGTTCGCGCTGATGGCGGTGCTGGTCACCGCGCCGCTGGCCGCGCACGCGATCAGTCGTGCCGCCTATCATGCCGGCGTCAAACCGGTGGTCGGCAAGCTCGGCAACGTAATCGAGGCCGAGGGCGGTATCGGGGCTGCACGCGAGGGTGGCGAGAACGTGCCTCGCCGCTGACTGCGCTCAGCTGCGCCCGCGCGCCCAGGAATCCTTCAGCGTGACGCTGCGGTTGAACACCGGCATTCCCTCGGCCGAATCGACGCGATCGACGACGAAGTAGCCGTGACGCTCGAACTGGAAGCGTTCCTCGGGTTTGGCGTAATTGAGGCCGGGTTCGAGCCAGCCCTGGATCCGGGTGAACGATTCGGGATTGAGGTCGTCCAGAAAGCTGCGTTCGAGTCCTTCCGGGTCGCCCTCCCGTCGCATGCCGGGATAGGCGTGCGCAAAGAGCCGGTCGTAAAGGCGGATCTCGGCCGCGCAGGCATGCGTGGCCGATACCCAGTGGAGATTGCCCTTGACCTTGTAATTGTCTGCGCCGGGCGTGCCACTCCTGGAGTCCGGAAGATACTCGGCCAGCACCGCGGTCACGTTGCCGTCGGCGTCCTTCTCGCAGCCGGTGCATTTGACCACGTAGGCATAGCGCAGGCGCACCATGTTGTCGGGGAAGAGCCTGCGGAACCCCTTGACCGGCGCTTCCATGAAGTCCTCGCGCTCGATCCACAGCTCCCGGCCGAAGGGCATCTCGCGCTTTCCCATGTCCGGTTTGAGGGGGTGGTTGGGTGCCTCGCAGGCCTCGGATTGTCCCTCCGGATAGTTCGTGATGATCAGCTTGAGTGGATCGAGCACTGCCACACGGCGCTCGGCCGAGTCGTTCAGGTGCTCGCGCATGCATTCCTCGAGCACGCTCATGTCTATCCAGGAGTCGGACTTGGAGACCCCGATACGCTCGGCGAAGCGGCGGAAGCCTTCCGGTGTGTATCCTCTGCGGCGGGCGCCGACAAGCGTCGGCAGACGTGGATCGTCCCAGCCTGCCACGTGGCCTTCCTCGACCAGCTGAATCAGCTTGCGCTTGGACAGCACCACATAGGTCAGGTTGAGTCGTGCGAACTCGATCTGCTGCGGCAGCGGGCGCACGAACATGCCGATCTCGGCCAGCGCATCGAGCAGCCACTCGTAGAACGGGCGCTGGTCTTCGAACTCCAGCGTGCAGATCGAATGGGTGATGTTCTCGATCGCATCCTCGATCGGGTGAGCGAAGGTATACAGCGGGTAGACGCACCAGCGGTCGCCGCTTCGATGGTGTGCGACACGGCGGATGCGGTAGATGACCGGGTCGCGCAGGTTGATGTTGGGACTGGCCATGTCGACCTTCGCGCGCAACACATGCGATCCTTCGACGAACTCGCCGTCGCGCATGCGCCGGAACAGGTCCAGGTTGTCCTCGATGCTGCGCGCACGATAAGGGCTGTCGCGCCCGGGTTCGGTCAGTGTGCCGCGGTATTCGCGCATTTCGTCGGCGGGCAGCGAATCGACATAGGCCTTGTCCGCCTGGATCAGGCCGACCGCACATTGATACATGGTCTCGAAATAGTCGGACGCGAAATACAGGTGCCTGCCCCAGTCGAAGCCCAACCAGTTGACCGCCTCGATGATCGCATCGACATATTCCTGCTCCTCCTTCTCCGGATTGGTGTCGTCGAAGCGCAGATGGCAGGCACCGCCATAGGCCTGCGCAAGTCCGAAATTCAGGCAGATCGACTTGGCATGACCATAGTGCAGGTAGCCGTTCGGCTCGGGCGGAAAGCGGGTCTCGACCCGCCCATCCCATTTGCCGCTGCGATTGTCCTCGTCGATGATGTTGCGGATGAAGTTATTGGCCGCAGCGGGGGTATCGGTTTTGGGGTGTTCGGACACGGAGGAGCCTCGATCGATTGATGCTGGGCAGGAGCGCAGTCCGCGATTTTACCCCGCGAACGGCATCGTGCATGTTCGGTCCCGAGCTTTTGCGTGCAAGCTCACCGGGCCGTCCGGTAGACTGGATGTTCCTTGGCGGAGCAGGGGTTGCATCATGGTGTGCAGTGACGGTGGTGAGGCGTCGTTTGACGGCAATGCCGGCATCGTGCGTTTCGAATCGTCGGGATGGCGGATCCGGATCGAATGACGACGCATCTGACGTGGACGGCGTTTGCAGCCGTCGGCATGGGTGCCGCAATCGGTGCCTGGTTGCGCTGGGGACTCGGACTGTTGCTGAATCCGGTCTTCGTGCTGGTGCCGCTCGGCACCTTGGCGGCCAATCTTTTGGGTGGCCTGCTGATGGGCTTCGTGCTCGCGCTCGTGCAGGCATTGCCCGCGATGTCGCCGGCCCTCAAGCTGTTGCTGACCACCGGCCTGCTCGGCGGCCTGACGACCTTCTCGACCTTCTCCGCCGAAGGTCTGCACCTGCTCCAGCGCGGCGAATGGGGTTGGCTGGCGGCCCATGCCGTGCTCCATGTCGCCGGTTCCTTGTGCATGGCCTGGCTGGGTTATGCCACATTCAACGCCTGGCGTGGCTGAGCCGGGCGCGATCGCGAGGAGGTTGTCGGACTTGAGCGATCGTCACGAGCCGGGTGGGAAAGTGAGGACAGATCTGGTCGATTTTGAGGCGCATAGTGGTTCTATGCAACGAAAAATCGGGCAGATATGGACCGCTTCTCCCACCGGCGCAGTAGATCAGCCTCAAGTCCGACAGCCTCCTAGGCTCGTTGCGTCAGTCCGGGGCGCTCAGACGGTTGAGCACCCCCATGCCTGCTGCGTGACCGGACGCGATGCAGGCGGTGAGCAGATAGCCACCGGTCGGCGCCTCCCAGTCGAGCATTTCGCCGCAGCAGAAAAGTCCTGGCTGGCTGCGGATCATCAGGTGCTCGTCCACATCCTCGAACACGACGCCACCCGCGGTGCTGATGGCTTCGTCGAGCGGGCGCGGCCGCGACAGTCGGACGGGTAGCGCCTTGATCAGCGCGGCAAGTCTGGCCGGATCGTCGAAGGCGTGCGCAGGCGCGCATTCACGCAGCAAGCCCGCCTTGATGCCGACGATGCCGGCCTTGCTCTGCAGATGGCTCGCGACAGAGCGGCTGCCACGCGGACGTGCGAGTTCAGCACACAGGTGCGTGTGTGAGCGGTTTGGCGCTAGGTCGAGATCGATCTCGACCGACCCGAGAGCGGCGATCGTGTCGCGGATCGCGGCCGACAGGGCATAAATCAGACTGCCCTCGAGGCCCGAGTTCGTGACCATGCATTCACCCGCGCGCTGGTGCTCGATCCCGGTATGGTCGAGGAAGCGGATCGCGATCGACTTGAGGGCCTGTCCGGCGAAGCGTTGCCGGAAGTGATCGCTCCAGCCGATGGCGTCCGGCCGGGCCGCGCTCGCAGCCGCATCGAATCCACAGTTGGCGGGTCTCAGGTCCGCGATGTGGATACCCCGTGCCCGCAGCCACGGCACCCACGCACCATCCGAGCCCAGGCGCGCCCAGCTGGCGCCGCCGAGCGCGAGCACGACCGCGTCGGCCGATACGGTCCGCTCCCCGTCCGGCGCGCGGAAGCGCAGGCCCGTGTTCGGCGCCGAGCTCTCGTCGGCCCATCCGAGCCAACGATGGCGCACGTGAAAGCGCACGCCGGCCGCGCGCAGCCGTTGCAGCCAGGCCCGCAACAGCGGTGCGGCCTTCATCTCGACCGGAAACACGCGGCCGGACGACCCCACGAAGGTGGCGATCCCGAGATCGGACGCCCAGGTCCGGAGCGTATCTGCGTCGAACGCGTCCAGCAGCGGGGCGATCCACGCCTGCCGGCCACCATAACGCGTGACGAAGCGCGACCGTGGTTCGGAGTGGGTCAGGTTGAGGCCGCCGATGCCCGCCAGCAAAAACTTGCGTCCGACGGACGGCATCGCATCATAGAGATCGACGCGGTGTCCGGCCTCCGCGATCGTGCCCGCGGCCATCAAACCCGCCGGCCCGCCGCCGATCACGACGACGCTGCGTGTTGTGGGTGCGCTCATCGAGCGATCGCCCGCCAGGCCGCGAGCTTGCGCGCGAGCGACAGCGATGCATGAGCTGGACTGGTAGAGGGCAGGCGATGAAGTCTCGGCCGTCCGTCCGGCGCGAGCAGCGGCACGACGCGCCTGACGAAGATGCGCTCGGCCATCGCGCCATTGAAGAAGATACGCTCGACATGCGGGTGTTCGATGAGGAACGGCATGAACGGATTCACTTGTATCGATTGTGGTTCGATCCGCGTGTCCAGGCTCCCCTTCCGCCTACATGCTCCGAGTACATCCCATAGCGCGAAGCCCTTTGCTGCGAGCTGGTCGACGCGCTGCGGGTAGGGCTGACCCGGGTCGATGTCGAGCACCTCGCCGACGATGGTCCAGAATGCGTTGCGCGGATTGGCGTAATAGCAGCCGGCGGCGAGCGAGGCCTCGCCCGGCATGCTGCCGAGGATGAGGGTGTGCGCATCGGGTCCTGCAATCGGTGGGAATCCTTCGAGGATCACGGGTAGGAGCAGAATTAGAAAGGCCACATTGTCGCTCAAGTAAGGATCGATTCGGCGGCGCGGGCGCGCTGGCCTTGGGCGATCGAATGCGTGTGAGGTCCCGTATGCCAACCCTGAGAAACGGGAGGTCCATCACGAATACGCACGGTTTTCAGAAAATGCCCTTCTCCTGCCGGGAGGGCTGGGAGGATCTGATCCGCATTCATCCCAGCGTGATGAAGCTGTTCGGAATTTACGTGATCCCGATGTTGCTGATCCCGCCGGCGATGTTTCTGTATGCGGTGATGGTGACGCCCGGCGCGGTTTTTCCGGCGCTGGTGCCGCAGATCACCGCGTTCGCTCCGACCCCGTTGTGGCTGTCGGCGCTTGCCCTGTTCATTTCGTCGATATGGGTCAATGGCCTTGCCGTCGCCGTCGCCTGGGTGGTTTCAGCTGCGCTGATCTATCGCGGCGTGGTGCCGCTGTTCAAACTCGCGGACAGAAGCAAGGCCCGGTTGATGGGGCCCTTCGTGCTGATGGCAGGCGTCATCGCCTGGGCAGCGCATGGCGATCGCTCGTCTCGAGCGAGCGCCGGTCTGCGTTCACGCCAACGACGTGTCCAGATCCTTCCTTAGGCGAGGCGCCGGCTGGCACTGGGCGCAGGGGCGATCTGGCATAATCAGGGCCCTGTCGCTCCACCCGAACCCGCCGACCCGGAGCCTGTGCTCCGCAGCATCCGACTTTGACCACCATCGCTCGACCCGGATTCAACGCGCCCGATCGCCAGCACGACGATTTCGACGATTGCCTGAGCGCAGATCGGCCCCGCCTGATCGCGCTGTCGCGCAAGCTCAGGCAGTCCGAGCCGTCAGCGCGGGCACGTGTGCTGCGCGAACTGGACGCGTTGCTTGCGCATTCGCGAGGGGCGCTTGCGGCGCGCCGGGCGAGCCTTCCGGTCCCGATGTTCCCGCCGGAACTGCCGGTTTCGGCCCGACGGGACGAGATCGCCGATGCGATCCGTGCCCACCAGGTCGTCATCGTATGTGGCGAGACCGGGTCGGGCAAGACCACGCAGCTCCCCAAGATCTGCCTCGAACTGGGCCGCGGTGCCGCGGGGCTGATTGGCCACACGCAGCCGCGAAGGCTGGCCGCCAGGGCGACCGCGGCGCGCATCGCGCAGGAACTCGACAGCGAACTGGGGCAGGCGGTCGGCTACAAGATTCGCTTCACCGACCGGATCGGCCCATCCACTCATGTGAAGCTGATGACCGACGGGATTCTGCTGGCCGAGACCCAGTCCGATCCGTTGCTGTCCGCCTACGACACGCTGATCATCGACGAGGCGCATGAACGCAGCCTGAACATCGACTTCCTGCTCGGCTACCTGAAGACCTTGTTGCCACGCCGACCCGATCTGAAACTGATCGTCACGTCGGCGACGCTGGATGCGGAACGTTTTGCGGGTCACTTCGGCAGGGGTGACGCGCTTGCGCCGGTGATCGAGGTGTCGGGGCGACTGTACCCGATCGAGCTGCGTTACCGTCCGGTCGAGGGTGAGAGCGAAGCGGCCGCTCCGAGGAGCGGCCAGGGCAGAAGGCCGGCATCGCAGCGCGATCGCGGGCGCGATCTGTATGAGGCCATCGTCGATGCGGTCGGCGAGGCGCAGACCTGTGGGCCCGGCGATGTGCTGATCTTCCTGCCGGGGGAGCGCGAGATCCGCGATGCGGCCGAGGCCTTGCGCAAGGCGAACTTCGCGGGCGGGCTGGAGATTCTTCCGCTGTTCGCGCGCCAGTCGGCCAAGGAGCAGGCGCGGGTATTCTCGGTCGGGCGGGGGCGGCGGGTCGTGCTCGCGACCAATGTCGCCGAAACCTCGCTGACCGTGCCGGGCATTCGCTATGTCGTCGATACCGGTCTGGCACGGGTCAAGCGCTATTCGCATCGCAACAAGGTCGAGCAACTGCAGATCGAGAAGGTGTCGCAATCGGCCGCGAAGCAGCGCGCCGGACGCTGCGGCCGGGTCATGGATGGCGTCTGCTTTCGCCTCTATGACGAGGACGAGTTCGCGCGGCGCGATGCGCATACCGATCCGGAGATCCTGCGTTCGTCGCTGGCCGGGGTGATACTGCGCATGAAGGCATTGCGCCTCGGGGCGGTCGAGGACTTTCCGTTCATCGATCCGCCACAGCCGCGCATGATCGCCGATGGCTACCAGCTGCTGACCGAGTTGGGTGCGGTCGCGGACGACGATGCACGCGGGCTCACGCCCATCGGCCGAGAACTCGCCCGGCTGCCGCTCGATCCCAAGGTCGGGCGGATGCTGCTCGCTGCGCGTGAGCGCGCATGTCTGACCGAAATGCTGGTGATCGCTGCGGCACTGTCCGTGCAGGATCCGCGCGAACGTCCTCAGGCGTCCAGCGGTGCCGCGGATCAGGCGCACGCACGCTTTCGCGGCGGCGAACAGGACCAGCGTTCCGAGTTCCTGTGGTTTCTGAACCTCTGGAACGCATGGCAGGAGGTGCTCAAACATGAAACCGGGAGTAAGCAGAAAGCGTGGTGCCGGGCCCAATTTCTGTCATACACGCGGATGCGCGAATGGCGCGATGTGCATTCGCAGCTCCATGTGCTGTGCGCCGAACACGGCTGGAAGGAGAATCAGCTGCCCGCGAGCTACGAGGCCATGCACAAGGCACTGCTGGCCGGCCTGCTGGGCCATGTGGGCTTCAGGATTGAAGAAGAGGGCCGCGCGGAGCCGGGCGGACGGGGCGGACAATCCGGCGGCTATCTCGGTGCGCGCGGCATCCGCTTCTGGCCCCATCCGGGTTCGACGCTGGCGAGAAAGCCGGGCAAGTGGATCGTATGTGCCGAGCTGGTGGAGACCACGCGTCTGTTCGGACGCTGCATCGCGCGGATCGAGCCGGACTGGCTGGAGGAGGTCGGCGCGCATCTGGTCCGGCGCCATGTGTTCGAACCGCACTGGTCCAAGTCGGCCGGCGCGGTGCGCGCCTGGGAGCGCGGCACCTTGCACGGGCTGGTGTTGTACGCGCGGCGCGGTGTCGCCTATCGCGACGTCGATCCGGCGTTGTGCCGGGAGCTGTTGATCCGCGAGGCGCTGGTTCAGGGCGAGGTCTCCGATGGCGCATTGCGCAACATGGCGTTTCTGCGCCACAACCTCGGACTGGTCGGCGAGATCGAGCGGCTCGAGCACAAGGCGAGGCGCCCCGATGTGCTGGTCGATGAGGCTCTGATAGAGGCCTTTTACGATCAGCTGATTCCCGGTGATGTGGTGGATCTCGCGAGTTTCGAGGCGTGGCGCAAGGCGGCCGAGAAGGATGCGCCGGGATGCCTGCATCTGAGCCGCGAGCAGTTGATGCGGCATGACGCCGGCGGCATCACCACCGACCGCTTTCCGGCGGTCTTCGATGTGTTCGGTCAGAAGCTCGAACTTCGTTACCTGCACCAGCCTGGTGATGCGGACGACGGGGTGACATTGACGGTACCGCTGGCCATGCTCAATCAGATCCCGGCCGAGCGCTGCGAGTGGCTGGTGCCCGGTTTGCTGCAGGAGAAGGTCACCGCGCTGCTGAAAACCGTCCCGCAGCGCCATCGCCACCGCCTGCAACCGGTGGCTGACAGTGCGGCTTCGTTCGTCGCGGCGGTGGAGGCGGGCGAGTTCGATACGTCCGAACCCTTGTTGCGCGCGCTGCAGTGCTTCGTCGAGGAACGGGTTTCGCTGAAACTCCCGATGGCGTCGTTCCGCCCGGAGAATCTGCTGCCCCACTTTCTGATGAACTTCCGGGTCGTCGACGAACACGGGCGCATGTTCGGTCAGTCGCGCAATCTGGCAGAGTTGCGCGCCCGTCTGGGAAAACAGGTTGCGGACCGCTTTCGGTCGGCCGGTATCGTCACACTAGAGCGCCCGATCGCTGCGGACGCGCGCGGCCACAACTCCGCTGTGGAGATGACTGAAACCGGCGACAACGCGATGCAGGGTGGTGCCTCGGGGCTGACCGGATGGACCTTTGGTGTGTTGCCGGAATTGCTCGAACTCAAGCTGGGGGGGCGCGACGTCATCGGTTTTCCGGCCCTGCACGACGATGGCGACAGTGTGTCCATCCGCCCCTACGACACGCCTGAAGAGGCAGCGCGGATTCATCGCAAGGGCTTGATTCGCCTGTTCGCACTGACGCTGAAGGATCAGGTGCGCGCGGTCGAACGCCTTCCCGGGCTGCGCGAGCTGGCGCTGGTGTTCATTCCGTTCGGTACCGAGGCGGAGTTGAAGACGCAGCTCGTCGCCGCCACGCTGGAGCGGGTGTGCCTGCTCGCGCCTCTGCCCGTCGATGCAGAGACGTTTGCAAAGCGTTGTGCCGAGGCCAAGCCTCGCGTGAGTCTGGTCGCGCAGGAGTTCATGCGACTCGCGAAGCAACTTGTGATCGAGCATGCCCACTTGCAAAAGCGCCTGGCCGGGCTGAAGGCGTTTCCCGAGGTCGCCTCCGACGTTCAGACCCAGCTTGCGGCGCTGATGCCGCCGAACTTTCTGCTCGCCTTCTCGTGGGAGCGCCTCGTGCATTTCCCGCGCTATCTGCAGGCGACTGCAGTGAGGCTTGACAAGCTGCGCGACAATCCGGTTCGCGACGCCCAGCTCATGGCCGAGTGGCGGGCGCTGGCGCAAGCTTTCGAGCGTGCACTGCAGGCCAAACGCAAGGCCGGCTTCGAGGATCCCTCGCTGGAAGAATTTCGCTGGCTGCTGGAGGAGTTGCGCGTCGGCCTGTTCGCTCAGGCGCTGAAAACCCCGATGCCGGTCAGCGTGAAGCGCCTGCAGAAGATCTGGAGCGCGCGCCCGACATGAGCCGCGGTCCGTGTAGGCGCCGCTCCTGACCCTGCCTTTGTATTTGTTGTAAATTCTGTTATCTTTCCGCTCTTACCCTTGCTCCACCGGATATCGCATGCCGGGGAGCTGTCATCAACCGCAAGGAGCATGCATGCGACACTATGAAATCGTGTTCATCGTTCACCCGGACCAGTCCGAACAGGTTCCGGCAATGATCGAACGATACAAAACGCTCGTTACGAGCCGTAACGGGCAGATCCATCGGCTGGAGGACTGGGGGCGTCGGCAGATGGCCTATCCGATCCAGAAGATGCACAAGGCGCACTATGTCTTGATGAACATCGAGTGCGACGGCGAGACGCTGGCCGAGCTCGAGCACGCCTTCAAGTTCAATGATGCCGTCCTGCGCCATCTGACCATCAAGCAGAAGGCCGCCGTCACGGCCGCCTCCCCGATGATGAAGGACGAGAAGTCGCGCTCGCTGACCCCGGCTGCCGGCGAAGGCAGCAGCGATGGCGGTGACAAGGCCGAAACAACCGAATCCGCCTGAGGACTTGTCCGCGCAACTGAATCAGCTCCTGTTCGATGCCAGACTGGCTGAATTGCAGCCGTTGCGTCGAACCCCGGCAGGCATACCGGTCGCAGCCTGCACCCTGGTGCATGAATCGAGGCAGTGCGAAGCCGGTGTCGAGCGTGATGTGTCGTTGGAGTTGCCGGCGATCGCGATGGGGGAGCTGGCCAGTGTGATGACGGCCGTGGTTCCGGGTGCGCACCTCAGGGTCACCGGATTTCTGGCGGCCAGAAGCCTGCGTAGTCGTGTACCGGTACTGCATCTGAGCAAAATCGAATTTTTGGAAGGAACGAAAAATGGCGTTCAAGCCGAAGTCAAAGTTCAAGAAGAAGGACGATCGCGGTAATCGCGGTCTTTTCAAGCGTCGCAAGTTCTGCCGTTTCACTGCCGAGAAGATCGAAGAGATCGACTACAAGGACGTGGACCTGCTGAAGGACTTCATCACCGAAAACGGCAAGGTCATGCCGGCGCGCATCACCGGCACCAAGGCCGGCTATCAGCGTCAGTTGTCCACCGCGATCAAGCGCGCCCGCTTCCTCGCGTTGCTGCCCTACACCGACCTGCACCAGTAAGGAGAATCGAACATGCAAATCATTCTTCTGGAAAAGGTCACCAACCTGGGTACGCTGGGCGATATCGTGAAGGTGCGAGACGGCTATGCGCGCAACTTCCTGATCCCGCAAGGAAAGGCAAAGCGCGCAACCGAAGCCAACAAGGCCGAGTTCGAGGCACGTCGCGCCGAGTTCGAGCGTGCTCAGGCGGACAAACTGGCCGAGGCGCAGACGCTCGCCGGCAAGCTCGAAGGTCTGATGGTCCAGATCACCCGCAAGGCTGGCATGGACGGACGTCTGTTCGGTTCGGTCACCAACGCCGATATCGCGGAAGCGCTGGAAACCCTCGGTTTCGAGATCGAGCGCGGCGCGCTGCGCCTGCCGGACGGTCCGATCAAGCAGGTGGGTGACGTTCAGGTCGATGTCGCGCTGCACTCCGATGTTGTGACCGCGATCACCGTGTCGGTGCTTGGCGACCAGAAGTAAGCGCTGATTCATCGCCGTGTAGAATGGGCTGCCACGTGCAGCCCATTTGTTTTGGTGGCCCGTTAGAATCGCTTCCCTGAACATCGATCGGATCCTCATGGCCACCTCGAAGCGAACCTATTCAGATAACGCTCGCGATGCCGACATCGCGGCCATCCGACTGCCGCCCCACTCCATCGAGGCGGAGCAGTCGCTGATCGGCGGCATTCTGCTGGACAACGCGGCATGGGAGCGGATAGCCGATCTGGTCACTTCCGAGGATTTCTATCGGGACGATCATCGACGGATCTATCAGCACATCGCCCGCCTGGTCGACATGGGCAAGCCAGCCGATGTGGTCACGGTTTTCGAGTCGCTGGAGAAGCACAACGAGTCGGAGCAGGCAGGGGGGTTGGCCTATCTGGCCGAGGTGGCGAACAGCACCCCGTCTGCGGCCAACATTCGACGCTATGCCGAGATCGTCCGCGAGCGGGCGATCCTGCGCAAGATGGTGACGGTCGGGGATCAGATCGCGTCGAGCGCACTCAATCCATCCGGGCGGGATGCTAAGGCCTTGCTCGACGAGGCCGAGGCAAAGGTGTTCGAGATCGCCGAAGCCGGTGCCCGTCACGCCAGTGGCTTCGTGTCCATTCAGCCCATTCTGAAGCAGGTCGTGGATAGGGTGCAGGAGCTCTACGATCGGGACAATCCGAACGAGGTCACCGGCGTGCCGACCGGTCTCGTCGACCTGGATGAAAAGACCTCGGGTCTGCAGCCGTCCGACATGATCATCCTGGCCGGGCGGCCTGCGATGGGCAAGACCACGCTCGCGCTCAACATCGCCGAGCATGTGGCGGTGGATTGCCGCCTGCCGGTCGCGATTTTCTCGATGGAGATGCCTGGCACCCAGCTTGCGATGCGTTTCATTTCGTCGCTCGGGCGAATCGACCAGACCAAGCTCAGGACCGGCCGCCTCGGAGACGAGGATTGGCAACGTCTGACCGCCGCAATGGGCAAGCTCTACGATGCCCCGTTGTTCATCGACGAAACTCCCGGACTGAACCCGATCGACCTGCGAGCGCGGGCGCGGCGGCTGTCGCGTCAGTGTGGCAAGCTTGGTCTGATCGTCATCGACTACCTGCAACTGATGACAAGCACGCGTGACAGCGACAACCGCGCAGCCGAGCTGTCCGAAATCTCGCGTTCGGTGAAGTCGCTGGCCAAGGAACTGCATGTTCCGATCATCGCGTTGTCACAGCTCAACCGGAGTCTGGAACAGCGCCCGAACAAGCGCCCGGTGATGTCGGATCTGCGTGAATCCGGCGCGATCGAGCAGGATGCGGACATCATCATGTTCATCTACCGGGACGAAGTGTACAACCCGGACTCGGCCGACAAGGGCTCTGCGGAGCTCATCATCGGCAAGCACCGGAACGGACCGACCGGCATGGTCAGGATGACCTTCATCGGCGAGTACACGCGCTTCGAAAACTTCGCCGCGGGCGCCCATTACTGACCGTGTCGTGGGCCGCTGGAGGCTGTAGTTGATGAGTGGTGCGCCCAGGGAGTAAGGGCGCCACGGCCCCCTGATT